>CAZEAX010000506.1:0-3607 GCA_964510405.1 uncultured Streptomyces sp.
CGCATTAGCTGAGCAAGCTGTTACTTATACTGCGTCGAAAAACTCGCAGTCGCCTTGAACGCGGGTATCGCGCCCTCGACCCACGATCCGGTACCATCAAGTTGCAGCGGTCCGTCGAGCGTTCGCAGGTTGGCAGTCCTTGCGGTTCCCGAATGCTCGAATCTGAGCTCGTATTCACCCAGCGGAGACACTTTTGTATGCGTAGAATTCGCGCGGTGCCAGGTGACGGTCGCATTGGCTTGAATGTCCCTCCTGCCAATCATCAAGTCTGCGATTTGTACGACCAGTTCGCCCCCAAGGCCGAACGGCGCGAGTTTCTGTTCTGCAATCCCGAGAACCGCTGCCGGCACGCTGAAGTCCGCATCGGTCACCTCGATGCGCGCCGGTGACAATGTGACCGTAAAACGCCTGCCACTTGCATCCAGTTCCATTTCGCAAGCGAGACGCCCGCGCAGAAGCGATCCCGGGACCAGGTGCCAAGCGATAATTTTAGCGATGCCGGTCTGGCGGCTCGCATCAAACAATTGGATTCGTCCTGCGCCGGACCAGATAGTCCCGCGTGCCTCGGCGATGCGCAATCGGCCCTCGCTCACCCGCCCCAGCGTTGCATCGACCACGGTTGCCGGCACAGTGGCAACCAGCATCAGAACGTACGCAATTGTCCCGGCCGCAACCAGCTGACAGCGCTTCATTGCTGGCGGGGACGCACCAACGTCGCTGTAATGGTGACCTGCCCCGGCGTCGACAGCGCCTCAATACGGCACGTCTCCAGATGAATGTGTTGCGATTCCAGGTTCAGGATCCAGTTCAGCCAATCTGCAAACGCGATGGCGCCGACAACGACTTTCACCTGATTGGCGCCCGCCGACTCCACGCTCTGGAATGCTGTGGACAATCCTGCCGCACCGGCCTGCGCCTGCACCAGCGTGCGTATGTCGGTCGGTGACATCGTCGCCGCCGGCGCGGCGCGCAATCGTTCATATTCGGCGGCCTGTCGTTCGAGCAGATCCGCCTGCTCCCGCAATGCCGGAACAGTGAATGTGCGCAACTCCGTGCGCGACCGGTCCACCGCATGCATGGCCCACAAACCAAGACCGATAGCCAGCACGGCGGCAGACCCCGCGATTGCGAGGCGCTCGTTCCGGGCGCGCGCCTGCCAAAAAGCGTCATACCGTATTTGCAGTGCACGGATCCGTGCTTTCATAGTGATCGAAACGTAACTATGAAGGCGCCGCTGCCGCTGCGTGCGGGGACGACCTCGGCACCGACATTGCCCCCGCCTTGCAGCAAGCGCGTCACGAAGCGGCGCACCGTCATTTCATCGATCCCCGAAAGTTCGAGCGACAGTCGCCCCTGCTCGTACGCCGCCACGCGCAGACTGCCCGCGGGCAGCTCTTTCAAGACTGCCGCGGCCTTCTCTATCATGGGCAAAAAGTCGCCGCCATCGGCAACGCCGGCGACATGGCGCGCATCGGCGAGCTTGCGGCGCATCTGCAGCGCCGGGTCAACCACCGCAACGGCGTCGGGAACAGCCGCGCGAAAGCGCGACTCCATCTGCTGACGCAACGCACGTTGTTCGCCGCGCAGCAGAGTCCAGTCGGTGATCAGCGCCAGCGCGTGCAACGCCAGCGCGACACCGGCAATCCAGGCGGCG
The DNA here is from genome assembly GCA_964510405.1 of uncultured Streptomyces sp. Classification (GTDB taxonomy): domain Bacteria; phylum Pseudomonadota; class Gammaproteobacteria; order Burkholderiales; family SG8-41; genus PALSA-1004. The sequence goes on from CAZEAX010000506.1 coordinate 1,655, forward strand.
GGACGCAGACGCGCCGCCACGGCGCCGGACAAACGCCATCCACGGCGCCGGTGCATCAGATTGACGCCGGCCGCGTGTCCCGCAATGCGCCAATCCCATGCACCGGCAAACCGCACCGGAACGCGAAGCTCGCGCTGCCATGCTTCAATGTCAGGCGAGCCTGCGGCCCCGGTCGCATAAATCGCAACCGCAGCGGGCGGCGCACGGCGTGCCACGGCCGCTTCGACCATGAGGCGCAGCGTCAAAGGGGGGGATTGAGACGTGCCGCTGTCAGTCGCGGCGCCCTCGAATTCTCCGGTGCGAACGAAGCCTTCGCGGCCGTCCCAGGCAAGACTCCATTCACCGGCGGCCCGCGCCAACAGCAAAGACTCACAATAGATTTCATAGCTGTCGATTCCCGCGGCCGCAAGCGCCTCGATCCAGCGCTCCAGACCTTTCTTGTCGACTACCGCAAGCACATCGCCGTTGCCGGCGGAACCGAGCCAGCTTGCATGATGGGCATCCGGCTCGCCCAGCGTCTGATCCTCTACCGCGAAAGCGAGTACGTCACCCGCACGTCGTTTCGCGCCCTGCGGCAAGCTCACGCGCGCGAGCAGGACCTCGGCGGCGGGAATCACGATTTGAACACGCGCGACGCCGCGCGGAACATCGGCAAGCGCGCCTTCGCCTTGCACAGGCTTGCGCCCGGCGTCGCTCAAGGCCCAGCGGCAATGCGGCGGACCGGCCTTAAGCGAACAGTAGATACGCAGCAGGCTCACAGGGTTTTTTGCCAGACGATGGCCGGCCAGCCGCTACCTTCGCGCGTGAGCAGCGCCGTACCATGCGCCTGCGCCTGGCCGACGGTCGCGTGCAGCGTGACGACAAAATATTGGCTCGAAAGCGCGATTCCCGACGCCGGTACCGCGAGCCTGCCGGGAAGGCGGCTGGCGAAATCGGCCACCGAACTGAAATAAGCGCGATCGCGCTGCGCCACCAGCGCGCGCGCCGCATCGAGGTTCATGCCGTCTATCGTCGCCGCCAGCACTTCCGCCGGCGCGGTGTTTACGTTGATTTGCGTAGAGTGCGGCAACTCCGTCACGAACGGCCGCAGCCGCGCCCGCACTTTGTCATCGAAGCCGCGCACCAGCGCAAGTTCGGAGATATCCGCGAGGGCTTGGTTGGCGGTGAGATAAGGCGGCTGCAATCCAAGGTAGTAGTCATCTTCGGCGCCGTTTGCCGACAGCGGCTCGTTGTCCCCATCGATCCAGTCGGCAAGGGCGTCGGCGAGATTCGTCGGCAACTCGAGCATCGCCAGCAGACGGCGGAACCTTGCAAGTTCCACGCGGTTGATGATGCCGCCATCCGCCAGGTTATTCAGATTGAACGCACCTTGCTGGTCCTGGATATTCCCCGCAATTTCGCCGTTGTCGACCGGAATCGGCGCCGGTCTCAGTGCCCATGGTTCGCCCAGATGGTCGATGTTGCCGGCGCGGCGGTCGGCGTGGAGCACCGCTCGCGCCCAGTCGACACCGGCGCGAACGAGGCCCTGCGCCTGCGTATGGTCCGCAGTGAGTTCGCTCTGACGCGCCCACGTGCTCTGCGACACCATGATCGCAGTCGCGGTCATGGCGGCGAGCGCGACCACTCCCATGGCGAGCACGATGGCGACGCCGCGTTGACGGTTCCTCACGATGATTTCAGCTCGAATATGCGCACGATTTGCTCGCCCGATGCAAGCACCAGGCGCAACTGCACCGCTCGAGGGATCGTCGTATCGGTCTCCGCAACAGGCCAGTCATTTACCCATGCCAAACCCGCATTCAGGTACTGCAGGTCGAATCGGAGCACCCCGTCGAGCAGCGCATAACGTTCGGGACGCGCATTGGGCGCGATGTCGAGGCCCGGCCACAACCACAGTTCGATCTCGTGATTTTCGTTGAGTCCGTAGGCAATCCGGCGCGCCGTATCGACCCC
>CAZEAX010000507.1:0-3603 GCA_964510405.1 uncultured Streptomyces sp.
CCCAGCGCATCAAGTGATGATCCGTCTGCGCGGAGTCGCAGCCGGACGTCATTCATGATCAGGTCAATGGCGGCGTCATCGCGCAGCGGGTCGTGGTGCGTCAGCGCAAGCCTCTTTACGCCGACCTCCCGGCAGACGCGGACGGCATATTCGACAGAACTGTGTCCCCAGCCGATCTTCGTCGCGTATTCCTGCGCCGTGTACTGGGCGTCGTGAATGACCAGGTCGGCACCGGTCACGAAGTCCGCATAGCGCCGATCCAGCCCGACGATCGGCAATTCTCCCGACGCGAGCGCGGCGGAATGCGGTTCGTGATCGCAGCAATAGACGACGCTCGCGCCGTCCGCTTCCAGCCGATAGCCCAACGTCAGCGCGGGATGGTTCAGATAACGGGTCGTGACCTTGATGTCGCCGATATGGAACGTTCCTTCGACCAGGTCCTGGTAACGAATGGTCGCGGTGAATTGATCCAGCGTGATCGGAAAATACGTGTGTTCCATCTGACCGGCGAGCGTGGTGCGCAGGCTTTGCGACAGGCCCTTCGGACCGCTGATGTCCCACGTGTTTCCGGTGACAAATAGCGGCGCAAAAAACGGAATGCCTTGAATGTGATCCCAGTGGGTGTGGCTGATGAGTATGTGGCCATCGACCGCGCGATCTGCCTGCGCGGTGAGTTGCTGCCCAAGGGCGTGGCCTCCGGTACCGCAGTCAACAACCACTAGCTGGCCGGAATCGGAACGAATTTCGACGCACGAGGTGTTGCCGCCGTATCGGATCGTGGAAGGTCCCGGTTTCGCAATCGAACCGCGTGTACCCCAGAATTTAACCAGCATGATCGAGTGGAAAAATGCTCGTTTGAGTCGCTTTTCTAGATCCGGTAATCATAGTCTAGCGTACGCTCCTTCACGCCCGCAGGCTGACTGCGGAGTATCAGCGTATCAGGAACGGCGGCGCGTGTTGCCGTGTGCGTGAATTGCGGGGCGGGGAGGGCGGTGCGCGATCGCACAGATCGATCGAGGGCATCCGGTCGCCCGTTTATTTGCTCCTTACGTGTGCCAGCGCACAGCGCATTTTTGCGGCGGGGCCATACTCAGCCCGACGATTGGTGGTCTGCAGGTAGCGCAAATTTCCGCTGTCGGGCGACAGCAAGGATGAAGGTGCGGTTGATGGCATTCAATATCGAAAGAAATAACTTGCGAACGATAGTCTATAAATTCGCGCCAGTGCTGATATCGTTGCTTGCCGCGCCGTTGTCGTTCGCCCAGGACGTCGCGCCGGACGTGCTGCTGAAGGCGGCCACCGCGGACGTGATAGCCATCATCCGGCGGGACAAAGACATCGAGGCGGGCAACCCGGCGAAAGCCGCCGCGCTGGTCGAAACCAGGATCCTGCCGTTCTTCGATTTCCCCCGCATGACGCAGACCGTAGCGGCGCGCAACTGGCGTCTGGCCACGCCCGAGCAGAAGAACGCGCTTACCACGGAGTTCAAGACGTTGCTGGTGCGCACTTATTCCACTGCCATGTCGAATAACCGCGATCAAATCATCGAGTTCAAACGGCTGCGCGCCGCATCCGGCGACACCGAGGTCACGGTCAGGTCCGTGATGACGCAGAGCAATTCAGAACCGCTGACCATCGACTACCGCATGGAAAAGATCGCGGCGGGATGGACGGTCTGCGACATCAACGTTGACGGCATCAGCCTGATCTCGACTTATCGCGAAGCGTTTGCGGTCAAGGTCCGCGACGACGGAATGGAAGGCCTCATCAAGTCGCTCGCCGACAGTAACGAACATAGCGAGTCCGGCTTTCGATTGCGCCAGAAGGCGAGTTTTTACTTTACGGCGTTAGTCCAGAGCATTTTGCAAAGCGGCAGATAACCAGCATTCGCAGTGGTTATTGCGGAAGTTGGCGATGGATTGTCGGCAAGACGCAGTTTGCAAGGCTCCGGAACCCGGTTTTTAACGTTTGCCCATTTGGAGATACGAGATGAACACTGAAGCGAAAGCAGGCAACGGTACACTGGACCCGAACCGGTGGAACGCCGCCGCGCGCCCGACGTACATAAAGAACACAGCGCTGCATTTTTTGGCGGCCTGCTTTCTGGCAGCGGCCAGTTCCGTGACGGCGGCGGATATTACGCCTGACGCCATGGTCAAATCCACCGTAGAAGAAGTGTTGACTGTCATCAAGCAGAATAAAGACAAGAAGGCATTGCGCCAGCTTGCCGAACAGAAAGTGTTGCCCCATTTCGATTTCAAGCACATGACGCAGCTTGCCATGGGCGCGGCGTGGCGACAGGCGAATCCGGCGCAGCAGCTGGCGCTGGAAAACAGTTTTCGAACGCTGCTGGTCAATATCTATACCGCTGCGTTGAGCATGTCCTCCTCCGGCAATCAAACCGTGGAGATCAAATCAGGACCGGCGAAAACGGATGGCAACGAGGTCACGGTCAAGACCGTGATGAAAGATACCGGCAAAGAACCCGTCGCCATCGATTACCATATGGAGAGGTTGGCTGACGGGTGGAAGGTGTACGACGTGGTGGTCGAGAACCTGAGTCTGATCACCAATTACCGGGGTACATTTGCAACCGAAGTCAACCGCTCCGGCATCGACGGGCTGATCAAGGTGCTCGAGGAGAAGAACCAAACCCTGGCGAAGAACTGACCCGGTGGTGAAATCGAGTGGCGTTTGTGAATCAGGCAGGGCAGAAAGAGACTACTCGACGCCCCATGCTTTTATTAAAACGTCGAAGGTCTGCTATGGGCAGCGGGCCCGCCCTGAACCGGGCTCCGCACTTTTTCGATTTGATAGCGTTCGAGATCCACGACGATCGGGACGAACTCGACTGGCTTCCGCGCGCCGGATCCGGCTCAGGGCGCGGCAATACCGAGAAACCCAGCCAGTGCGAGAGTATCCAATGCCCCAGTATTGCTGACTACCAGACCCGTGTTCGCGTTCCTGGCAAGAATGTATGGCACCGAATCCGCCCCCAGGCTGTTGAACAGGGCAGTGTTCTTTTGAATACTTAGTTCGATGTCGCGCGGCACGCTGTCAGGTGCAGACATGCCTCCAGTGCCCGCAAGAATGGATTTTTCATGGGCTGTCATCGCTTCCACCGGATTGCCGGCAGACAGCAAAGCTGCACCTTGCCGTCCGCTTTTGGCGTTTATGATCGATACCGGTATCCACATAAATTTGACCCTGCTCTGTAGCGGCGCTGAGGCCTGCCACAATTGGCCGCAATGCGGACATTGCGGGTCAAATAAGACATAAACGGTCTGGGCGCTCATGAGGGCGCCCACGGTGAAACCCTTGGCTTGCGCCGCGATGGTTTCATAAGGCTGCGCCAGCGTGGCAGGTGCATCCGGTTTTGAGCACCCGGTCAAACCAAGTGCCATAGCCAAGGTGATTGAAAGAGCAAAATACGTGAATTTCATTCGGGCTTCCAATAGTGCGGGGCCACAATTTTATAAGATACTTGTACAACGACACAGCCATAGAAAGAGTCACGACAAAAAAATTGCCCGCTGTTCTCCGGATGATTCCCTGTATTTTTCCCTTTCAGCGTGGTCGGATCTCTGGTTATTCGGAGTACGC
>CAZEAX010000508.1:0-3595 GCA_964510405.1 uncultured Streptomyces sp.
AAGTGCGGCCTTCCTTTTGCTTGTCCCACAACGGGGTGGCTTGAGTGGTCATGTGGTGAGTGGTTAAGTGATTCGGTGATTAAGTGATTCAGTGATTTGGTTTCTCAATCGCTCAATCACCCAATCACTTAATCGCTGTTTCAATTGGGGAATCGAAACACCAGCGCCGGCTCTTCCATGCGGGCGCGCGGCTTGCGGATGCGATCGGCCATTGCAAGCGCGAAGGGTGCGGTCTCGAGCAGAATCATTTTCTGCTCGTCGTTCAGTTTCAATCCCGCACGCTCGGCGGTGCGCAGCACGAAGTCGCGCGTTTTTGCGTCGAGATCGGCGGCCACCGGCTCGTTGCCCTTGGGACTCACTTGCGGCTGCGGCGCGCCCGGCGTGAGTTCGGGATGGTGTGTGTGCCAGTCGGTCGCTTGCTGATATGCGTGACCGGCGCGCAGTACGGCCGCTTCGCCGAACGGCCGGCCAATGATCTGCATGCCCAACGGGAGGCCGCCGCTCGTGCCCGCCGGCAACGCGAGCGACGGGCCGCCCCACACGTTCGACGGCGTGAAGACATTTGATTTTTGCCAGAAGTTGACGGTCTTGTGCGCGTCGAGGCGCGGCGCCGGACCGAAACCGGCGGCGAGCACGACGTCGTATTTTTCGTAGAGCGGCTGAACCGACGCGATGATGCGGCGGTGCTCGCGCGAGGCCTGCACGTAGTCCGACGATTGAAAGAGGCACGCGGGCAGCACGCGCCCGAGAAAATCGCGGCCGAAATCGCCGGGACGCGATTTGAGGTTGTCGTAGTGGATCGAATAGATCTCGCTCTCGGCGATGACGACCTTGGTATCGAACGAATCCTGCAGCGGGCGCGTCTGGCAGTCCTCGACTTTCGCGCCGAGTTTTTTGAATTCGCCGACCGCCGCGTCCATCGCTTTGGCAAGGTCGGGATGCGCGGGCATGTCTTTTTCCCAGTAATGACGCAGCACGCCGATGCGCAGGCCCTTGATGCCGCCTTTAAGCGCCGCGCGGTAGTCGGGAATTTCACCGGCGACGCTGCCCGCGTCTTTGGCGTCGTAGCCCGCGATGGCCTGCAGCAGGATCGCGCAGTCCTCGGCGGTGCGCGCCATCGGCCCGCAATGATCGAACGTGAACGAATTCGGGATCACGCCGGCGCGGCTCACCAGCCCCGACGTCGGCATCAATCCGGACAGGCCGCAGAACGACGACGGGCCGCGAATCGAGCCGCCGGTATCGGAGCCGAGCGACGCCGGCACCATGCCCGCCGCGAGCGCCGCACCCGAGCCGCTGCTTGATCCGCCGGTGAAATGCTCGAGATGCCACGGGTTGCGCGATGGCGGCCACGGCAGGTCGAACGACGGTCCGCCGTGCGCGAACTCGTGCGTCTGCAGTTTGCCGAGCAATATCATGCCGGCATCGAGCAGGAGGCGCGTGGTCGTGGCGTCTGCGTCGGGAATATTATCCTGGCAGACCTTCGAGCCGCCCGACGTGAGGATGCCTTTCGTGTCGTAGATGTCTTTCAGCGCGAACGGAATGCCGTGCAGCGGTCCGCGGTGACGGCCGGCCGCGATTTCCGCTTCCGCCGCGCGCGCCTGCTTGCGTGCGAGCTCGAAAGTGCGCGTGATGAAGGCGTTCAGCTGCGGTTCGAACGTTTCGATCCGCTCGATCAGCGCCTCGGTGTATTCGAGCGGCGAGAGCTTGCGCGTGCGGACGAGTTCGGACGCTTCGGCGATGGTCAGGAAATGCAGTTCGTTGGACATGGTTTAGAAGCCGTGAAGGAGGAAGGGGGAAGGGTGAAGGGGAAAAAGTCTCCCTCGCCCCGTTGCCGGGGAGGGGGTTGGGGTGAGGGGATCGCCCTTCCCCCTTCTCCCTTCACGTATGTATTTACCTTTTCATTTCGCCGCAAACTTTCCGCATTCTACCCGCGGGGAAGCAAATTGACAGTGCGGGCGCCCCGCTTGTATAGTCCGTTGCCGTTTTTCGCCATGCGCAGTTGCGCGCTAAATGCCGCGCCACTGCCGGCCCACCAATCATCACGGAGAACACCATGTCCGGCCTCACTTTGAAGCAAGCCAACACGATCATCGAAGGCGCGATCGCCAAGGCCCACGAAATGAAAATCAAGCCGCTCGCCGTCGTCGTGCTCGACGCCGCGGGCAACATCGTGTCGGCGCAGCGCGAAGACAACGCGAGCATGTTCCGCATGGACGTGGCGCTCGGCAAGGCGTGGGGCGCAGTCGCGATGGGCTGCTCGAGCCGCGCGCTCGGCAAGCGCGCGAAAGACAATCCGAATTTCTTTCTGTCGCTGGCCGCCACGGCCAACGGCAAATTCCTGCCGCAAACCGGCGCCGCGCTGATCAAGGACGCGGCCGGCAATATCCTGGGTGCTGCGGGTGCGAGCGGCGGCACGGGCGACGAAGACGAAGCATGCTGCGCGGCGGGTGTCGAAAAAGCCGGCCTCAAAGCCGACGTGTCGGCGTAAGTTGCAACGCATAAACCAGTAGCACGTCGTTCCCGCGGAGGCAGGAACCCGGAGATCATTTCCTGGATACCCGCCTGCGCGGGTATGACGATTCATGAGACCGGGAGATTGCTATGAGCGCAGTACCGAAAGACAACACGAAGAACGCAGGCGCGGTCAAAGCCGGCAACGGCAAATACATATTCGAGCTGAGAAAGATGGCGGGCATGGATGCCGGCATCGGCTATTCGACGGCGTTCGGGCCGGTGATCGAAGGCGAGCGCATGCAGTGCGGCCTGATCCGCAAGGAGAAGGGCACCGGCGCGCGGCCCCACCTGCATCCGAACGAGCAGTGGAACTACATCGTGCAGGGCACGCTGCGCGTGAAAATCGCCGACCAGCCCGAGCAGCTGTGCGGGCCGGGCACGCTCCTGTATTTCCCCGCGAACACCGTGCATTCGACGGTGGCGACGCACGACGAAGACGTGTACTTCTTCACCGTCAAGGACCTGTCGCACGGCATTCATGGCATGGCCGCGGACGGCACGATGGCGGGCGCGCATTACGATCCGGGGTTCGAGCCGAAGAAATAGTTCGAGCCGCAAAAATCGCAAAACGAGGCCGCGTGGAGAAATCCATGCGGCCTTCGTGGTTTTGGGCCCGGGACGCGAATTATGCGTGATGTAAAATGCCGGCATTCAAACCGGTTTTTAGGCGTTTGCACAAGGAGACCACGTGATTCCCGCCAATGAACTATGTCTATTCGCAGGCGCTGCTTTGCTGATGGTATTAACACCCGGCCCGAACATGATTTACCTGATTTCACGTTCCATCAGTCAGGGGCGCGCAGCCGGTGTCATATCGCTGTTCGGCGTGGTTGCCGGATTTCTTGTCCACATGTTTGCAGCCGCCGTTGGTTTGACGGCGCTGTTCCTTGCGGTGCCCCTTGCCTATGAAGTTCTTAAATGGGCCGGTGCGCTGTACCTGCTCTGGCTGGCATGGCAGGCGGTCAGGCCGGGCGCCCGCTCGCCGTTCGAAGCCCGGGACCTTCCGGTCGATTCAACCTCGAGACTTTTTCTGATGGGCTTTCTGACAAATTTGCTCAACCCGAAAATCGCGGTGTTT
>CAZEAX010000509.1:0-3595 GCA_964510405.1 uncultured Streptomyces sp.
AAGCGCGCGAGTCCGGCCAAACTTGCCGAAAGTGCGTCGAACATGGATGCTGGCGGCAATGCGGCGACACGCTTGATCGACGGCGAAGCGACCTCCCGCAGCAATGCCGCATTTGCCAATGCAGTGCTGCTCTCGGGGCGCGTGCAAGGCGACTCACATCCGTGCGGACATATAGGAGGCGTCGTTATTCCGGCTGCACTGGCGGCTGCGGAACAAGCAGGTGCTTCAGGGAGTGAATTACTCTCTGCGATGATTTGCGGTTACGAAACGGCGCTGCGAATCGGGCGGGATCATGGCGCCGATCTCAGCGTGCGCGGTTTCCGGACAACCCCTTGTTACGGAGTGTTCGGCGCCGCAGTCGCCGGTGGACGCATCCAGAACTTCGATCACATGAAGATGCAGAACGCCATCGGGCTTGCGGCTAATTTCGCCGGCGGGTTACGCGAATACGTCGACCCCGGCACCGAGGAGTCCCCGTTTCAGGCGGGCTTTGCGGCGCGTAACGGATTGCATGTAACCGATCTGATTGCGTGCGGTCTCGTCGCGGCCCCCAGCGCGCTGCATGGCAAGGCGGGCTTTTATGCGGCGTTCGGCGGCAAGCGTGATGATTATGGACGGCGGTTGGCGGAAGGACTCGGCGCGCATTTTGAATTCACCACCGTTACGTTCAAACAATATCCGGCTTGTCAGTTCCTGCGCGGCGTTATCCGCGGTCTGGCAAGTCTTCGTGCGCAGGCGCCGGATGCGGTGCCTGCGCGCATTGAACTTCGCATGCATCCCTACGAGGCCGATTTTATCGGTGTGCGGTTTTGCGGTCCGTTCACGACCGCGGCGAAAACGGTGATGAGCGCGCCTTTCTGTGCGGCGCTTGCGTGGAGCACAGGTACCGCAAGCTTCGATGGGTTGCGCGATTTTGAAAATGTCGAGATCAATCGACTCGCGCAAAAGGTCGCGGTAATCGCAGACGAGGGACGCGCGAAATACGAACCAGTCGTGCGGGTGGTTTGTACCGACGGCCGTACTCTTGCATGGGAGGAAAAAGGAGGTGATGCGGGCTATCGCGCGAACTGGAACGATGCCGTAAAAATGACGCACCAATTATGCGACGAAGTCGCAGTGCACCGGGAGATTGCCGACGCATTAATTGTTGAGGTCGGCCGCATAGCCGAACTGCGCACTATCAAGCCCCTCATTGCTGCGGTGTGCGCAGCGACGTGCTCGAAATGAGCGTGATGCCGCGGCAGCAATCTCAATTGCGTGCGCGACGAGCGACTGTATCGTTGTTGCTGTATGCCGGAATTATTCTGTTAGAGGGAAGCATTCGGATAACGGATGCGCGAGCCGCGGCGGCGGAGCAAAATTATCCGAACCGTGCGCTACGGATCGTGGTGCCATTTGCCCCCGGCGGCGGTACCGACATATTGGCGCGTTTACTCGGAGCAAGGCTGTCGGAAGCATGGTTGCAGCCGATAGTCATCGACAACCGACCTGGCGGCGCCACGGTCATCGGTACGGAACTCGTAGCTAAAGCGCCGGCCGATGGTTATACGCTGTTGATCAGCACCGGAAATTTCACCGTCAATCCGGCGATGTTTTCGAAGTTGCCGTTCGATACCAGTCGCGACTTTACGCCCGTATCAATGCTGGCCACTGCGCCGAACGTGCTGGTGGTGCATCCCTCTTTGCCGGTGAAAAATGTGCGCGAGTTGATTGCATTTGCAAAAGCGCGGCCGCGGCAAATCAATTATGGCTCGAGCGGCAACGGCGGGACTGGGCATCTGGCAATGGAGATGCTGAAGCAGATGGCCGGTGTCGATCTCGTCCATATTCCCTATAAAGGTGGCGGTCCCGCACTTAATGCAGTACTCATGGGCGAAGTCTCGGTGCTCTTCAACAACATGATCGCGACCGTGCCGCATATCAACAGCGGTCGGTTGCGCGCGCTGGGCGTGACCACGAAATCGCGCAGCCCGATCGCGCCGGAGATACCGTCGATCGCCGAAAGCGGATTGCCCGGATTCGAGGCGACCGGATGGTTCGGTGCCTTTGTGCCGGCCGGAACTCCGGATTCGATTGTGCAAAAGCTGGCGTCGGAGTTCTCGCGGAATGTAAATCTCAAGGATGTCCGCGATCTTCTGATGGGGCAGGGTGCAGTGCCGATCGGCAACAGCAGCCGGGAATTCGGTGAATTTATCCGGGCGGACATCGAGCGCTGGCAGGTGACGCTGAAGTCGATCCGCATCGTTGCCGATTGAGATTACGAAATCGCGAGGGAATGACGCATATGGCCGCATTGCTCGATGCTGACAGCGCGGATACGGTGCGCATGACGGTGGATGGGGCGACTTCGTTGTCGCTGGCCGCGCTCAACCGCGTTGGCTATTCCGACGAGGATGCCGCAATCATTACCGGCCAGCTCGTCGATAACGCGCTGTGCGGCTACAAGTATGCGGGTCTTCCGCGCATCCTGACCATCGCGCGGGACGAGCGGGGCAGGCCGGGACGCGTGCCGGTGAAGGTCGTGCATGAAACACCGCTATCGGCGCTCATCGACGGCGGCAACAACGTCGGTTATATCGCCGTGTGGCACGGCGCGGAACTCGCCATCGCGAAGGCGCAGAAGTCCGGTATGGCATCGGTGGGCGTTTACAACAGCTATTACAGCGGACGTAATGCATATTACGTCGAGAGAATCGTGCGCGCAGGTCTGGTCGCATTGCATATTGCGAGCAGCTATCCGCGCGTCATGCCGCCGGGCGCCGCCGCGCCCGCGCTGGGAACAAATCCGATCTGTTTCGGTTTCCCGTCGCGTGACGGCCCGGTCACGGTCGATATCGGTACCGCGTCGATCATGAATGGCGACATGCGGCTGCATGCGCTGCTTGGCAAGTTGTTGCCGGAAGGCATCGCGTTTGATCGCAATGGCGAGCCGACACGCGATCCGATCGCGGCGCTCGGGGGCGGCGTGTTGCCGTTCGGGGGGCACAAAGGCTACGGTCTGGCCTTTGCCATTCAGGCGCTGGGACTTCTTGCCGGTTCCGCGTTGACACGTGGAAAGGTTCAGGATTTCGGTTTTCTATTCTGGGTGATCGATCCCAAACTGATGCTGCCGGGCAGTGATTTTGGCCAGTTAATGTCGGAATTGGTTTCGCAGATCAAGGCCACGCAGCGGCGTCCGGGTGTTGACGAGATTCGCATCCCATCGGAGCGCGCTACGCGCGAACGCGATCTGAGACGCGACCAGGGTATCGTCCTGGAACGCAAGATTCTCGCCGAGATTCTTGCGCTATGAGGCAGTAAGGGGTTTGAATTGTCGTCTGCAGCGACAGCGGTTCTGAATCACGGGGCGGTGGCCGCCGCACACACTGCCGAGACGAGCGAACCGGCATCAGGTTTCATTTCCAGGGTGGCGACCTCCTCTTCAACCTGCCTGGCAAGCGCCTGGGGGACGCCGACCTCGTCGCATAACCTGCGGTTCATCACCACGGCTGCGTCCCACGTCAGGCGATAGATCGAATCGCCGGCCCCGGACTTCTCCTCCCACGCCTGCACGGCACCGTCGCTCGTATCGATCTTGATGTGTGGCTCGTATTTG
>CAZEAX010000510.1:0-3587 GCA_964510405.1 uncultured Streptomyces sp.
TAGAGCATGTTGTTGAGCAGGATCTGCGTCGGCAGCATCGGCAGGAACGGCAGGAACAGCGATGCGCCCGCCATGCTGAACATGTTGCCGAAGTTGGAACTCGTGCCCATCATGATGTACTTCATGATGTTGGCGAATGTGCGCCGGCCTTCCACCACCCCCTCGCGCAGGACCTGCAGGTCCTGCTCCAGCAGAATGATGTCGGCCGCCTCCTTGGCGACGTCCACGGCGGACTCCACCGATATGCCGACGTCGGCGGCGTGCAGCGCCGGCGCATCGTTGATGCCGTCGCCGAGATAACCGACGACGTGGCCGCGCGCCTTCAAGGCGAGGATCACGCGGTCCTTCTGCGCCGGATTGACGCGGCAAAACAGGTTCGCGGTTTCCACGCGCGCGCGCAGCGCCATGTCGTCCATTTGCGCGATGTCCTTGCCCGTGATCACGCCGGTGACGGGAATCTTGAGTTCACCGCAGATATGCTGCGTCACCAGTTCGCTGTCGCCGGTGACTATCTTGATCGCAACACCGCTCGCGGCGAGCGCGGCGAGCGCCGCGCCGGCGCTCGCTTTGGGCGGATCGAGAAATGCCGCGAAACCCGCCAGGATCAGTTCCGTTTCGTCGCCGATGACTGCGTGCGGATGGTCGAGCGGCACGTGGCGCCACGCGATGCCCAGCACGCGAAAGCCTTCGCTTTCCAGTCCGTTATATTGCTTTCGTATCCGCTCGAGTGCGGCGGCGTTGACCGGGCATTGCTGGTCCGGCGCCCCCTCCTCGCACGAAGTGCAAAGCCCTACGATGTCATCGGGCGCGCCCTTCACGACGAGCAAGCGAGTCTCGCCGTTGTCGAGCAGCACGGACACCCGGCGCCTTTCAAAATCGAACGGGACTTCGTCGATTTTTTTCCATGCGCCGGAATCGATATTTTGATGGTCGAGAATCGCTTCATCGAGCGGGCTCTTGAGCCCGGTCTCGAAAAAACTGTTGAGATACGCAAGTTCCAGCACCCGGTCGCTCGGCCGGCCCTGCGCGTCCACGTGGCGTTCAAGCCGGATCTTCGCTTCCGTCAGCGTGCCGGTCTTGTCCGTGCACAGCACATCCATCGAGCCTAGGTTCTGGATCGCGGCGAGACGCTTGACGATCACGCGTTTCTCCGCCATGCGCAGCGCGCCGCGCGACAGCGTGACCGACACGACCATCGGCAGCAGTTCCGGCGTCAGGCCGACGGCAAGCGCGACGGCAAACAGAAAGGAATCGAGCCACGGCTTGTGGAACATCGCGTTTACGAACAGCACGAAGAGGACCAGCAGCACCGTGAGGCGCATGATGAGCATGCCGAAGCGGCGCGTCCCTATTTCGAATGCGGTCGGCGGCGGCTGCCGGCTGATGCTGTCGACAATGGCGCCGATCGCCGTCGCGGTTCCCGTCTTGACTACGATTGCGCGCGCGCTGCCGCTGATGACGGAGGTGCCCGCGAACACGGCGTTGGCGGCGTCCTGCATGTCGGTTGCTCCAGCGGGCGGCACGCCGGGTTTCTTTTCAACCGGGTACGCTTCACCGGTGAGCAATGCCTGTTTGACGAAAAAATCGCGCGCTTCGAGCACCACGCCGTCGGCGGGCACCAGGTCGCCGGCGGAAAGCATCACGATGTCGCCGGGCACGACATCGGCAACCGGCACATCCACTTTCTTGCCGTCGCGCATTACCGTGGTGCGCACCGACACGGCGAGACGCAATTTCTCCGCGGCCTTGCCGGCGCGATACTCCTGCACGAAATCCAGCGTCACGCTCAGGATCACGATCAGCGAGATGATGAAAAAGTTTGCGACCTCGCCGGTAAACGCGGAAATCGCGCTGGCCATCAGGAGAATGATGACGAGCGGATTTTTGAAACGCATGATGAACTGGACGGCCAGCGACCGTTCGGTGTGATCGCGAAACACGTTCGGACCGCAATGCGACAATTGCGCGCGTGCTTCGGCAGCCGACAAGCCGGTCGCGTGCGCATCGGTCGGGACTATTGGCGCGAGCCACCATGCTTCGGCGCCAGTACCGCCAGTTGCGGAATTTTTGGCAAGCTTCTCGTTATGTTCGGACATTCGTGGTCTTCGCTGCCGGCAGAAACCCTTTATAACACTCAAACGGCACCAAGCCGATTGCCGTCGCGCAAAATGACGAAACATTGCGGCATGCTCTATGCGGCTGCCTCGAAAAATTGGGGCCTTGCAGCAAGCAACCCGGTTACGTCAACTCGACGGTCTCCAGATACTCCGGTACTTCGCAGTGCCAGCCAAAGCGCTCCTGGATCCGCAGGCGCAGCGCGTCCGCCGCCACCGGTTCGCCGTGTGTGACGAACGTCGTGCGCGGCGGCGCGCGAAAGTGCGCGAGCCAGTCCAGCGTCTCGGCGTAGTCGGCATGCGCCGACATATTGTCGAGCAACGCAACCTCGGCTCTGATGGGCACGTAGGCCCCGTGAATCTTGACCGACTCGGCCCCTGCAATCATCGCCGCGCCGCGCGTGCCGGCCGCCTGGAATCCGGCAAACAGTATCGTGTTGCGCGGATCGGGCGCGAACGCTTTCAGGTGATGTACGACGCGGCCGCCGGTCGCCATCCCGCTCGCCGAAATGATGACCATGGGACCGCTCAGCGCGTTCAGCCGCTCCGACTCCTCGACGCTGTTGACGATCTGCGCGGCCCCGCACATCGCATCGCATTCTTCCGCGGAGAGCCGGTGTTCGGCTCGATGCTCGTGAAAAATCCGTGTGACGTTCACCGCCATCGGGCTGTTGAGGTACACCGGAACATCCTGCGGTATCGTGCCCGCCGCTTTGAGTTGCGCGATGTAATACATCAGCGTCTGCGTGCGGTCCACCGCGAATGCGGGGATGACGACCACGCCGCCGCGCGCGAACGTGCGGTTTAGAATTTCGCCCAGTTTCAGCGCCGGGTCATCGCGCGAATGCAGGCGATCGCCGTAAGTCGATTCGACGACGAGGTAGTCGGCGCGCTCGATCGCCGCGGGATCGCGCATGATCGGGTCGTGCGGCCGTCCCAGGTCGCCGGAAAATACGATCAACCGGCCGTCGGCGCGCAGAGACACGAACGCCGATCCCAGAATGTGCCCGGACGGCGACAGCAGAAATGTATTGCCGCCGCCGAGATCGATCTCGTGTCCGAAATCGACGGGCCTCAACGAGCGCAACGCCTGCTCGGCATCCCCGCGCGTATACAGCGGCAGCGCCGGATGGTGCTTCGAATAGCCTGCGCGGTTGGCGTAGCGCGCTTCTTCCTCCTGCAGATGGCCGGAATCCGGCAGCAGCACTTCGCACAGGTCGCGCGTGCCGCTGCTGCAATAGACTTTGCCGCGATAACCGTTTTTCACGAGCAGCGGGAGGTATCCGGTGTGGTCGATGTGCGCGTGGGTCAGGACCACGGCGTCGATTTGGCGCGGGTCCACCGGCAGGCGCGCCCAGTTTTTGAGCCGCAGCTGCTTCAGGCCCTGGAAAAGCCCGCAATCGACCAGGATTTTCTTGCCGCCCGCGCTCACGAGATATTGGCGGAAAAGTATGCTGCAACACATGAGCTGCC
>CAZEAX010000511.1:0-3577 GCA_964510405.1 uncultured Streptomyces sp.
CCGCGGCTCGCGCGTTCGGCGAACGTGGTCATTTTTACGGCGTCGTTATAGGAGCCGAGTGCATCCTGCAGCCGTGCCAGAGCGGCCCGGTAATCGCCCGCCGCCCGGTCGTCGAATAAGGGCGCGAAGAATTCGGTCGCGTAGCGCAGTTTTTTGGCGCTGATGCGCAGCCGGTGCAAATCCCGCGGGCCAAGCTGCGCGAACTTGCGGCCGCGTTTGCGCACGCGCTTCAACGCTGCCTCCAGCGTTTCGCGCGCGAATTCGTCCGCGGGCCGGGCGAGGCCGGCACGTTGCGCGCCGTCAAGCGCTTCCAGCCACGTCTCCGCGCTGGTCCACGCGCCGAGCGCCAGCAACAATCCCTGGCCGCGCGCGGAGGCCACTGCGCGCCGCGCGCGGCCGTTGGCGGCGGCACGCTTGCGCGCCGTGGCGCGCGCGAGGCTGGCGAGTCCGTCGTGCCCGGCATAACGCCCGATGACGGGCGTCAGTGTTTCCGTGGCGAACACATCCCAGTCGCGCGCCGCGCCCAGGATGCGTGCGAGCCAGCGCGTTTCGGTCACCGGCGGCGCCAGCACGGACGGCGGAAAGAACGGCGCGAACGTGCTGAATACCGAGCGCAGCCGCCGCAAAGCGACGCGCATCTGGTGCAGATACTCGGGTTCGCCGCGATCGAGCATGCCGCGCTGGTTGGCCGTGTAATGCGCAAGACAACCGAGTATCAGCGTCGTGAACACATCGTTGGTGCACATGCCGGCGGCGACCAGCGAGCGCCTCACTTTAAGCGGCTTCTCCTGAGTGCCCACATGCAGCGCGATGCCGCGTTCAGCCTTGGAGCGGTCTTCGACCAGCAGCGGGATCGTCTCCACCAACTGCATTGCGAGCTGATAAGCCCGCCATGCCGGACCTTCTTTCATTTCGAGTTCGAGTTCGCACAGTGGCGCGGTGGCGTCACCGCTTTTGATGTGCCCGCGGTCCAGGCTTATTTCGATCGCGACGCCGTCGGCGGGCCTCAGCAGACAGCTCGTTCGGGTGAACACAGTGACGATCAGCGGCTTCAACCGTGCGCGTAGTCCCGGCGCTGAAAAGTGCGCCGCGACTTCGCTGGTTTGCAGACTCTCAAAGTCCGGCAACTGCGCGGTCAGCGCGGTTTCGATTTCCTGGCGCCGGTGCAACCCGGCCGCGATACCGCCGCCGCTCTTGACCGTCTGCACCCAGTGCCTGCCGCTGCGCCGCAGCCGCAAGGTAACGCCCGCGCGCCACAGGTCGAGGTCGGACGTATCGTAATAAACGCTGTACAGCCTGCGCGTCGCGCGGCCGGCCGCGCTTTTGAGCAACGGGTGGGCGGCGAGCCGCGCAAAATGCCGCGGCTCGATTTGCAGTTTGAGTTCAGTTTCGAGTGACATGATGCACGCGCCTGCAAAAAGGGGCACCGGCGCGGCGACGGATGCGCGGTCAGCGCCCGTTGCCGGGCGATTTCCCTGCGAGCGCTTCCAGCAACTGCATTTGCGCATGCGGCGTCTTGCCGCGGCTCGATTTACGGTGTTTGTAGTGGCCGTCGGCGGCCATTTCCCAGACGTCGCTGTTTCTCTCGAGGTAGGGTTTCAGGCCTTCGCGGATCACTCGCTTTTTGAGTCGCGGATCGAGCACCGGGAAACAGACTTCAATGCGGCGGAAAAAATTGCGGTCCATCCAGTCCGCGCTCGACAGGTAAACGTCGTCGGCGCCGGCGTTATGAAAATAGAAGATGCGCGAGTGTTCGAGGAAACGGCCGAGCACCGAGCGCACGCGGATATTCTCCGAGACGCCCGCGACGCCGGGGCGCAGCGCGCAAACGCCGCGCACGATCAGGTCGATTTTCACGCCGGCCTGCGACGCATCGTAGAGCGCCGCGATAATCTCCGGCTCCAGCAGCGCGTTCATCTTGGCGATGATGCGCGCCTTTTTGCCTTCCCGCGCATTTTTCGCTTCGGTCTGGATCGCCCTGATGGTGCGCTGATGCAGCGTGAACGGCGATTGCAGCAGGTGCTTCAACTTCAACGCCTTGCCGAGCCCCGTAAGCTGCATGAACACTTCGCTCACGTCGGAGCCGATCTCCTCGTTGCAGGTGAAAAGACCGAAGTCGGTGTAGAGCCGCGCCGTGCGCGAATGGTAGTTGCCGGTGGCGAGATGCACGTAGCGCGCGAGCCGGCTGCCTTCGCGTCTGACGACGAGCGCCATCTTGGCGTGCGTCTTGTGGCCGACGACGCCATACACGACGTGAGCGCCGACTTCTTCGAGCCGCTGCGCCCAGTTGATGTTGGCTTCCTCGTCGAAGCGTGCCATCAGTTCGACCACGACCGTCACCGCCTTGCCGTTGCGCGCCGCCTGAATGAGCAGGTCCATCATTTCCGACTGCGCGCCGGTGCGGTATACGGTCTGCTTGATCGCGACCACCTGCGGGTCGTTGGCCGCCTCTTTCAGAAAATTCACGACCGGCGTAAACGACTGGTAAGGCTGGTGCAACAGAATATCGCCCTTGCGGATCACGTCGAAAATATTCTGTTGCTTCGCGAGTTCGCGCGGCAGCGCGGGTTCGAACAGCGGAAACTTCAAGTCGGGCCGGTCGACCTGTTCGGGGATCTGGATCAATCGCACGAGATTGACCGGCCCGTTGACCTGGTAGAGATCGTCTGCAGTCAGGCCGAATTGCTGCAGCAGCGCATCCGCCATGCCGGGCGAGCACAAATCGGCCACTTCCAGCCGCACGCTGTCGCCGTACTGGCGCTGCGTCAATTCGCCCTGCAGCGCTTTGCGCAGGCTTTTCAGTTCGCGCAGTTCTTCCTCGTCTATGTACAAGTCGCTGTTGCGCGTGAGCTGAAACTGATAACAGCCCAGGACGGCCATGCCGGGAAACAGCTCCGCCACGTGCGCATGCAGGATCGACGAAAGGAAGACGAAGCCGTGCTCGCAGCCGGCGATCGCGCGCGGCATCGGGATCACGCGGGGCAATACGCGCGGCGCTTGCACGATCGCCATGCTCGACTTGCGGCCGAACGCGTCTTTGCCTTCGAGTTCGATCACGAAATTGAGACTTTTGTTAAGGAGCTTGGGGAACGGATGTGCGGGATCGAGGCCGAGCGGCGTCAGCACGGGCATCAGCTCGCGGAAAAAATATTCCTTTACCCACTCTTTCTGGGCTGCGTTCCACTTGCTGCGGCGCAGGAAGCGGATGCCTTCGGCCGCGAGCTGCGGAAACACCTGTTCGTTGAGCACCTGGTACTGGCGCGCGACGAGCTCCTGCGCCTTTACAGTGACCTGGCGGAAAACGTCGCGCAGCGGTACCCCGTCGGGACCGGGCGGCGCGTTGGCCGCGATTTCCTCCTTCAAGCCCGCCACGCGGATTTCGAAGAATTCGTCGAGGTTGCTGTCGACGATGCACAGAAAACGCAGGCGCTCCAGTGCCGGCACGCTGCGGTCTTCCGCCAGCGCAAGCACGCGGCGGTTGAATTCAAGCTGGCCGAGCTCGCGATTGAGATAAAGCTCGGGGGCGACGTGTCGTTTAGGCATTGCCGGTGAGGCTCCGCATCTGTGTGCTCAAGGA
>CAZEAX010000512.1:0-3569 GCA_964510405.1 uncultured Streptomyces sp.
GTCCTGGGCGAGACGCGCGATCGCCTCGGGCGATGCGGCATCCATCAGCGTGTCCATCTCGCGCGACTTGCTGATGTCCCAGTTCTGGCAGAACTTGCACGCGAGGTTGCAGCCGGCGGTGCCGAACGAGAGCACGCTCGAGCCGGGATAGAAGTGGTTGAGCGGTTTCTTTTCGATCGGATCGATGCAGAACCCCGACGAACGGCCGTAGGTCGTGAGGATCATCCAGTCGCCGAGCCGCTGGCGCACGAAGCACGCGCCGCGCTGGCCGTCATGCAGCCGGCAGTCGCGCGGGCACAGGTCGCATTGCATGCGCCCGTCGTCGAGCATGTGCCACCAGCGCCCGGCGTAGCTCATTTATCGCTGTCCTCGCGCCACTTCATCACCGTGTAGCGCGACAGGGTCACCGCGGAATCCCAGAAATCGGGCGGCAGGCCGGCCTTGTGTTTCAGATGGCCGATGAAAATGCGAGGGTCGCTGAAGTCCGTCCACACCTGTGGCAGGAAAGTGCTGCGGTGATAGCCATACTGAAAAATCACGCCGTCGATCCCGGGGCGCAGTTGCGCGAGCGCATCGGCTTCGTCGCGGTAACTCATGCGCTCGACCGCCGACAGCACCGAGACTTCGACGCATATGGCGTCGAACTCGGCAGGCGTCAGCGGCTTGAAGCGCGGGTCGCGGAATGCGGCGGCGACTGCGTTCGCATCGACGTCGGCGCCGAGCGCGCGGTGGGCTTCGAGCGTGCCGATGCAACCGCGCAACTCGCCGTGTTTCATCAGGGTGACGAACGATGCGCCCGGGGATTGCAGCCAGGGCGCGTGTTCACGTGGTTGCGCGGGCAACCCGAGCTCGGCGGCAATCGCGGCGCGCGCGAGCGGCAGCAGCACCGAGCCCGCGTTCGCAGGAATGGCGCCGCCGTCATCGCCATACAGGGCCGCGCGCGCTTTTGACGCGCTGAATTCGGCGCCTGGCGGCGGTTCATGGAAGGCAAACGCACCGTAGCCGACGACGCGATTGCGATCTCCGGCGGTGTCGCCCGAATTGCGCAGGTCGATCAGTTCGGGAGTCAGGCCGCGCCTGCGTGCGACTTGCAGCAGTCCGTTGACCGGTGTTCCGCCGCACGCCTGTTCGTGCGAAATGGCGGGATGCAGATCGAGGATGGATTTTGCAGTCACGCTATCGACCGCCTGCGCATCTGCGTAACCCAGATAATGCGACAGGTCCGAACTGATGACGATCAGCGTTTCGGCGCCGCCCCACACCAGGTCGAGCACCTGCGCGACTTCCGCGGCGGCGGCATCGCCGACGGCGAGCGGCACCAGCAAGAAATCGCCGAGCGCCTGCTGCAGAAACGGCAGATGCACTTCGAGCGAGTGTTCCATCGCGTGGGCCGCCGCGCTCACCGTCACTTGCGGCAGTTTTTTCAGCGCGGCTACCGCGGCCGCATCGACGGCGATGTTGCCGAGCGGCGTCGCGAGCGTCTGCGCAGCGGGTAGCGCGAGGCCGCGTACCGGTACGCGGTGCACCGGTCCCAACAGGACGACGCGCTTGATGACGCCGCGCGCGGGTGCGAGCCGCGCGTAGACGGACGCTGCGACCGGCCCGGAATAAATGTAACCCGCGTGCGGCGCGATGATGGCTTTCGGCACGGGCCGGCCGCGGGCGGCGTCTGCGGCGCGCGCCAGCAACGCCGTCACGTCGCGCGCGAGTTCGCCTGCAGAGGCGGGATAAAATGTTCCCGCCACCGCGGCAGGACGTACGCTGCTCATAGGGATCCCGGTGCCCGTTCTGAATTCAGGATAATTATAGTCCTTGCGGACTCCTTCTAAATGCGGGTCTTCGCGCGCTTTTTCAAGTGCGGTCGGCCGTGGTGCCGGCGGATAGCTGCGGTCAGCCGTGCTGATACAATCGCCGCTCATCGTCATGCGGGCTTGCTTGATGCACAGACTATTCGCCTTGATACCCGCGGCAGGCAGCGGCACCCGCATGGGCGCCGCGCAGCCCAAGCAATATCTGCCGCTCGCCGGCAAGCCGGTGCTCCACCACGCGCTGCGCAATCTGTGCCGTCACACCGCAATCGACCGTGTCATCGTCGTGCTGGCGCCGGGCGACAGTCTTTTCGCGCAGCACGATTGGACGGAATTCGGAACGCGATTGATACCGCTCTTTTGCGGCGGACAGGCGCGCGCCGACAGCGTGTTCAACGGCTTGCTGGCCGCGCGCGACGATATAGCCGAGGACGATTGGGTGCTGGTGCACGATGCCGTGCGGCCGTGTCTTGCGCTGGAAACGCTCGAGCGCCTGATCGAGACCGTGCGCAATGAACCGACGGGAGGTTTGCTGGCGCTGCCGGTGGTCGACACGTTGAAGCGCGGCGATGCGGACGGTTACGTCCTCAGGACGGAAGCGCGCGAGAATCTGTGGCAGGCGCAAACGCCGCAGATGTTTCGCTACCGCCTGCTGCTCGAAGCGTTGCGCGCGATCGAGCCGGCGGCCGCGACCGACGAGGCGGCCGCGATCGAGCGCCTGGGCCTCAAGCCCAGGCTCGTGATGGGCGACAGCCGTAACCTGAAGATCACGTACCCACAGGACCTTGCGGTGGCCGAAACACTATTGCGCGGCATGGAGCGACTATGAGAATCGGACAGGGGTTTGATGCGCACGCACTGAAAGCCGGGCGCAAGCTCGTGATCGGCGGCGTGACCATACCGCACGAGCGGGGACTCGACGGCCATTCAGACGCCGATGTGCTGCTGCACGCGGTGTGCGATGCGTTGATCGGCGCCGCGGCGCTCGGCGATATCGGACGGCATTTTCCCGACAGCGATCCGCAATACAAAGGTGTCGACAGTCGAAAATTGCTGCGCGCAACCGCTGCGCTGCTGGCGCAAAACGGCTGGCGCATAGTGAACGTGGATACGACGATCATCGCGCAGGAGCCTCGCATGGCGCCGCATATCGCTGGCATGGTTGCCAATATCGCCGCCGACCTCGGCATCCCGCCGCGCGATGTGAATGTGAAAGCGAAGACCACGGAAAAGCTCGGTTTTACCGGCCGCGCGGAGGGCATCGCGGCCGAAGCCGTGGTGTTGGTCGCACCCCTTGCCTCCACGGGTTGATTTTCGCAATGCCGCGTGTGTTCTTCGCGTTATGGCCGGACGACGCGCAGTGCGACGAGTTGTATAACGCGGCAAAATCGGTTCAGCTGAAAACCGGTGGCCGCGTGATGCGGCGCGAGAACCTGCATCAAACGCTCGTCTTCATCGGCAACATTGCCGACGACAAACTTCCAACCGTCAAAGCAGCGGCGGCGCCAAACGCGATGCCGGGCTTCATGCTCGAATTCGGCACGCTGCGATACTGGCGGCACAACCGGATCGTCTGGGCCGCACCGATTTCAACGCCTGAGCCGCTGCTCGAACTGGTGACAGCGCTGGAAGCCCGGCTCGACGCAGCCGGCATCGAGTATGACAAACGGGCTTATCAGCCGCACATAACGCTGGTGCGCGAGGCGCGCTCGCCGGGCGAACCGCCGCCGCTCGATTTCGTCTGGCCGGTGCGCGATTTCA
>CAZEAX010000513.1:0-3567 GCA_964510405.1 uncultured Streptomyces sp.
CCTGCTGATGGGCGGTATCGTCGGCCGCCTGTTCCGCGAATTTGCCGTTACGCTCTCGGTCGCGATCCTGATTTCGCTCGTCGTGTCGCTCACCACGACGCCGATGATGTGCGCGCGATTGCTCAGGCCGGAGTCAAAAGGCGGCCACGGCCGGGTATACATGGCGAGCGAACGCGCATTCGGCTGGGCGTTGCGGCATTACAAGGATAGCCTCGGCTGGGCGTTGCGCCATCCGCGGTTTATCGTCTCGATACTCGCCGTCACCGTCTGCCTCAACGTGTTTCTGTACATCATCATACCCAAGGGGTTTTTTCCGCAGCAGGATACCGGGCGCCTGATCGGTACCATCCAGGCCGATCAGGGCATCTCGTTCCAGGCAATGCGCCAGAAAATGGCCGATTTCGTCGCGATCATTCAAAGCGATCCGGCGATCGACAGCGTGACGGGATTTACCGGCGGGGGCAGGCGCAACGGCGGTTTCATGTTTATATCTTTGAAGCCGCGCGCCGAGCGCAAGGAGTCCGCCGATCAGGTCATCGCGCGGCTGCGCATCAAACTGAACAAGGAGCCCGGCGCCAACCTGTTTCTGGTCGCAGTGCAGGACATCCGCGTCGGCGGGCGGCAAAGCAATGCGCAGTACCAGTTCACGCTGCAGGCCGACGACGTGACCCAGCTGCGTACGTGGGCGCCGCGCCTGCAGCGCGCGCTTGCCGAAGTCCCGGAGCTTGCCGACGTCAGCAGCGACCAGGAGGACAAGGGTCTGCAGACGACCCTGATGATCGACCGGCCCACCGCCGGACGCATGGGCATTACCACCCGGCAGATCGACGCCACGCTCAACGACGCGTTCGGCCAGTCGCTGGTGTCGACGATATACTCGGCGCTCAATCAGTACCATGTCGTGATGGAAGTCGCGCCGCAATACTGGCAGAGCCCGGAGTCGCTCAAGGACATCTACGTGCGCGCCGCGCCGATCAGGAATACCAATGGTGCTGCCAGCGGGCTCACCACCGTCGCGAACGGCAGCAGCGTCACGCGCACCACCAGCGGCAACATCACGGCCACTACCAGCGGGTGCATTACGGTCACGGTCTATGGTTGCGTGACGGCGACGACCGCCACCGGCGGCAACGCCAGCAGCGGCGGGGCGACCACCCTCGCCAACGCCATCAGCACGTCCGCGGAGACCATGGTTCCGCTGTCGGCCTTTTCGTACTATGCGCCGACCAATACGCCGCTCGCGGTCAACCACCAGGGCCAATTCGTGGCATCGACGATCACTTTCAATCTGAACGTCGGCGTGTCGCTGTCAGACGCGGTCAAGGTGATCAACAACACCATGGCGCGCATCGGGGTGCCGACGTCGATCAACGGCACCTTTCAGGGCACGGCGCGCACGTTCCAGTCGAGTCTCGACAGCCAGCCGTGGCTGATCCTGGCCGCGATCATCGCCGTTTACATCGTGCTGGGCATGCTGTACGAAAGTTACGTGCATCCGGTTACAATACTGTCGACGCTGCCGTCGGCCGGGGTCGGCGCATTGATCGCATTGCTGCTGTTCCACACCGAGTTCAGTATTATCGCGTTGATCGGCGTGATCCTGCTCATCGGCATCGTCAAGAAGAACGCGATCATGATGATCGATTTCGCGCTGCAGACCGAACGCAAATACGGCAAGAGTCCCGAAGAGGCCATTTTCGAGGCCTGCCTGCTGCGTTTCCGTCCGATCATGATGACGACGATGGCGGCGTTGCTGGCCGCAGTCCCGCTCGCAATCGGTTTCAGCGACGGCTCGGAACTGCGCCAGCCGCTCGGCATCTCGATCGTCGGCGGCCTGATTTTGAGCCAGTTACTGACACTTTATACGACGCCGGTAGTCTATATTTATCTCGACCGGTTCCGCCTGTGGTGCCAGCGCGTGTGGGACCGCAGGACGGGCCAGGTTGCATTGGAGGTTGAATGAAGTCGAACTACTTTAGTGCGGGCATGTTTGCGTGCGGGGCCTTCGCGCTGCTTGGCGGCTGCATGGTCGGACCGAATTACGTCCGCCCGCCCGCGCCGACGGCTCCTGCGTTCAAGGAAGCGGGCGACTGGAAGCCCGCGCAGCCGAGCGATGCGGTGAGCCGCGGCCAGTGGTGGGAGATTTTCGGCGACGCCAGGCTGAACGCGCTCGCCGACCAGGTCAACGTGTCGAACGAGAACGTGCGGTTCGCCGAGGCGAAATTGCGCCAGGCCGAGGCGCTCGTCGAACAGTCGCGCGCGGGCTTGTGGCCGACGCTCGCGATATCCGCCACCGCGACGCGCAGTCGTTCGCCGAACGTCGCGGGGACGTCCGGCAACTCCACCGTGCCGGTCAACGTCTACAATCTGCCGTTGACGGCCTCGTGGGCGCCTGACTTGTGGGGCAGCGTGCGGCGCACGATCGAGGGCAACGTTGCGAACGCTCAGACGAGTGCTGCCAACGTCGCCAACGCGCGCCTGCTCGCGCAGTCGCAGCTTGCGATCAATTATTTTCAACTGCGGGTGCTCGATGCGCGCAAGCGGCTGCTCGACGAGTCGGTGGCCGCTTATCAGAAATCGCTGGACCTTACGCGCAACCGTTACAACGCGGGTGTGGCGGCGCGCGTCGAACTCGTGCAGGCCGACACGCAACTGAAGAGCACGCAGGCGCAGGCGATCGACGTCGGCGTGCAGCGCGCGCAAGTCGAGCATGCGATCGCGATCCTGATCGGCAAGTCGCCGGCGGAACTGGCGATTCCGCCCGAGAACACCGCGCTCGAGATCCCCGCCATTCCGGCCGGGGTGCCCTCGCAGTTGCTCGAGCGCCGGCCCGATATCGCCGCGGCGGAACGCCAGATGGCGGCCGCGAACGCGCAGATCGGCGTCGCCCAGGCGGCGTATTTCCCGACGCTTACGTTGTCCGCCACCACCGGGTTTCGCGCGAACAGCCCGCCCGACTGGTTCACCATACCGAGCCGCTTCTGGTCGGTCGGCCCCGCGCTCGCGGAGACGCTGTTCGACGGCGGCGCGCGCCGCGCAGTATCGAAGCAGGCGCAGGCGGCTTACGACGCCAACGTCTCGACCTACCGGCAAACGGTGCTTACCGCATTTCAGCAGGTCGAGGACAATCTGGCGGCGTTGCGCATACTCGAGCAGGAAGCGGCGACGCAGACGGAAGCGGTGCAGGCCGCGCGCCAGTCGACCGAGTTGACACTCAACCAGTACAAAGCCGGGACGGTCAATTATCTGAGCGTCGTGGTCGTGCAGACGGCGCAGCTTAACAATGAAGCGACGGCGGTCACCCTGCTGGGGCAGCGCCTCACTGCGGCGGTCACGCTCGTGCAGGCGCTCGGCGGCGGCTGGAGCGCGACGCAGCTCTCCAGCGTGAAATAATAAATCTCAGAGCGGCGGATGGCCGGGCGTCGCCGGCGCGGCCGGCGGCAAGCCGTCCGCTGCGTGTGCGTGCTGCTTGCCGCGCAGCCGGTTGTTCAGGCGCTCGAGATACAGGTAGACGACCGGCGTCGTGAACAGCGTCAGCATTTGCGACAGCGCGAGCCCGCCAACCAT
>CAZEAX010000514.1:0-3537 GCA_964510405.1 uncultured Streptomyces sp.
GTCGCCATTTGCCGCGTAAGCAGGCTCAACTCGGCGGCGGAGATGCCGCGAGTCCATCCGCGCCATTCGTGCGCCGGAGCGTCCGCGCTGTCTACCGATAAGGGCAGCAGGCCTTGCGCGCGCAACTGCGAGCGGGCCTGGCGCGGCGTATCCGCCTGCAGCACGCCGGCCACCTTGCGCCCGGTTGCGTCCAACGCTTCGAAGCGGATCGCCGGCATCGCTGCGGCTATTCGCGCGTCACGCGCACGACTTCTTCGAGGCTGGTGATGCCCTGCGATACCCAGCGCATGCCATCGTCGCGCAGCGATCGCATGCCCGATTTGACGACGTGCGCACGCAGCGTTTGCTCGGACGCGCGGTCGTGTATCAACCGGCGCAGGCTATCGTCGAGCGTGAAGAATTCGTAAATGCCGGTGCGTCCGCGATATCCCGATTGATTGCAGGCGGCGCACGCTTGCGCGGCATAGATGGTTCCCGCGGTCGGAGTAAAACCGAGTGTGCGCAGTTGCGCGGGATCGGGCTTAAACGGTTTGCGGCACTCGGGGCAGAGCTTGCGCACGAGGCGCTGGGCGCCGACGCCGATCAGACTCGAGGCGAGCAGAAATGGCTCGACGCCCATGTCGACCAGTCGCGTGACCGCACTCACCGCGTCATTCGTGTGCAGGGTCGCGAACACCAGATGGCCGGTAAGGCTCGCCTGCACCGCGATCTGCGCAGTTTCGAGATCGCGGATTTCGCCGATCATGATGACGTCGGGATCCTGGCGCAGGATGGTGCGCAGGGCGCGCGCAAAACTCATCTCGATGCGGGTGTTGATCTGGGTCTGGCCGATACCGTCAAGATCGTACTCGATAGGGTCTTCGACGGTCATGATGTTGAGCGCCGCCGCATCGAGGCGCGACAGCGCGGCATACAGCGTCGTCGTTTTGCCCGATCCGGTCGGACCGGTGACCAGTACGATGCCATGCGGTGCGCGGATAAGAGTGTCGAGCTGTGCCAGCGTGGCGTCGTCCATGCCGAGCCGCGTCAGGTCGAGCCGGCCGGCCTGCTTGTCGAGCAGGCGCAGTACCACGCGCTCGCCGTGGCCCGTGGGTATCGTCGACACGCGGACGTCGATCGGTTTGCCGGCGACGCGCAGGGCGATCCGGCCGTCCTGCGGCAACCGCTTCTCCGCGATATCGAGTTGCGCCATGATCTTGACGCGCGAGACGATGGCCGCATGCAGCGCACGCGCCGGTTCGACAAGATCGCGCAAGGTGCCATCGATGCGCAAGCGTACGACCGAGCGGGTCTCGAACGGTTCGATGTGAATATCCGACGCGCCGTCACGCAGCGCCTGGGTAAACAACGCGTTGATCAGCCGTATGACCGGCGCATCGTCCTGGCTATCGAGCAGGTCGGCGACCTTCGGGATTTCCTGCAGCAAGCGGGATAAGTCGATGTCCTGCGCAAAATCGCCGGCCAGCGCAGCCGCGCCCGCATCGGCGCCGTTATACAGTTTCGCGAGCAACTCGTCGAAAACCTCGGCATCAACGCGCCGCGCATTGAGCGGCACGCCGAGTGCCCGCCTTAGTTCGGCCAGCGCGCCCGCCCGGGCATCTGCGCGGACTGCGACTTCCGCGCTGCCTTCGTCTTGCACCGTAACGACGACGCCATTGGCCTTGGCGAATGCATATGAAACGGCACCCGGCATTTTGTTGATCACCGCTTCATTACTTCGGCTGGGCGGGCCCGCGGGGTGGCAACTGCGGCGACCCGACGTCGGGCAATACACCGGTCGCAGCACCTTGCACCCTGGCCTTGTCTTGTTCGCCGCGAATGTAATCGTAACGTTCACTTGTCAGCGAATCCACCTGCCTGCCATCGCGCAAAACCGTCGGCCGCAGAAATACCAGCAGATTGGATTTGGTGCGCGAGCGCGTCTTGTACTGGAACAGGCCGCCGAGCAGCGGCAAATCGCCGAGCACCGGAACCTTGGCGACCGTATCGCTCATGTTGTCCTGGATG
Source organism: uncultured Streptomyces sp. (assembly GCA_964510405.1). Classification (GTDB taxonomy): domain Bacteria; phylum Pseudomonadota; class Gammaproteobacteria; order Burkholderiales; family SG8-41; genus PALSA-1004. The sequence goes on from CAZEAX010000514.1 coordinate 2,008, forward strand.
AGGCCGCCGATGACAGCGATCTGGCCGTCGTCAACCAGTACCAACGATTCGACGGAGCGCTTGTTGGTGGTCGGGCCGGCCGAATTGTTGGTGCTGGCGGGATCCACGCTTGAGACTTCCTGATAGAGTTGCAGACGCACGGTGCCGCCGGCGGAGATTTGCGGCTTGATGCGCAACTGAACGCCGACGTCCTGCCGCTGGATGGTCTGGAACGGCGTGGGCGTCGTGGCCGAACCCGACAGCGCATACTGGCCGGTGATGAAAGGCAGGTTCTGGCCGACCACGATCCTGGCTTCTTCATTGTCGGTCGTCAGCAGCGTGGGCGTGGAAAGAATATTCGCCGAGGTATCCTGTTGCAGCGCGCGGACCAGCAGGTTCATGTTGAGTATCTGGCCGACTCCCGGAATATTTACCACGCCTTTGATCACGCCGACGCTTAACCCCTGACCGGCAGACGTGGGGTTCTGCGAGATGCCGAAGATATTCTGGCCAGCGCCGCCAAAGTTCGTCCCGCCGAACGGTTGTGAATTGTTCGAGGTAACGCCGCTCAAATCCTGCCACTGCACGCCGAATTCCGCCGCTTTGCTGGCGTTGACCTCGACGATCAGCGCCTCGATGTAGACTTGCGCCCGCCGTGAATCGAGCTTCTCGATTACCGCGCGCAGGTCGTTGTAAATGGCGTCGGGCGCGGTAATGACAATGGAATTGGTTGCCGCATCCGCCTGGATAATGCCGGGTGCCGTGGCGGCGGGCTGCGGCTGTCCGGAAAAGGACAGTGGCGTGCCCATTTGCCCCGACGTCGACTGCGTGCCGGGCGCTCCCGCGGATCCCGCTGTGCCAGCCGGCGGTGCGAGCGAGGCGCCGAGCGCCGTCGTCGGCAGGGCTGCGGGCCGCTGCAGGCTCGAGGTGCCGCCGTTCTGGTAAATCGCGCGCAGCGTCTCGGCGATTTTCACTGCCTCGGCGTTTTTCAGGAACACGACGTGCATGTTGCCGGCCGCGCTGGTCGGCGTGTCGAGCACCGAAATCAGGCTGCGCAGCTTGGCGAGCCGCGACGGGTTGTCCGAGCGTGCGAGCAGGCTGTTCGAGCGAGTGTCGGCCACGATCACCATGCGTTGCGTGGTGTCCGCGCCGCCGGGTGCCGTCTGGTTTTGCGGTGCCTCGGCGAACAGCCGGTTGACCGTTTGCGCGATGTCGAGCGCGGACGCGTACTGCAGCGGGATAACGATGCCGTCGCTGCTGCTCGGCTGATCGATCGATTCGATGATTTTTTCGACGCGCTGCAGATTGCTCGCGTAATCGGTTACGACGAGCGTGTTGTTGTTCGCATACGCGGTGATTGTGTTGTTGGGGGTGATGAGCGGGCGCAGTATCGGCACGATTTGCACTGCCGACTCGTATTTGAGCGCGAATACCTGCGTGCGAATCTGGTCGCCTGCGGCGCGTGTTTTTTCCTCCGGGCCGAGGGTCGGACTCGAATTGAGCTTGGCATCGCTTTCGGGAACGATCTTCAGGATGCCGCGGCTTTCAACC
>CAZEAX010000515.1:0-3534 GCA_964510405.1 uncultured Streptomyces sp.
CTTGCATAGAGGGTTTACGTTGATCGAGCTGATGATCGTCGTCGCGATCATCGGCATATTGGCGGCAGTTGCGCTGCCTCAGTATAACGACTATACGATACGCGCCAAAGTATCCGAATTGATGCTCGCGGCGAGCAGTTTCCGCGTCGGTATCGCGGAAAAGGGTGTGTCCGATGGGACCATGGCGAGCGCGGGGGTGGGTCTTACCGTTGTTTCCGGCGGACGGGTGTCCGGCGGGTCGGTTACCGATGCCGGAACTATAACGGTCCTGGGAAACGCAGCGACGATCGGCACCGCTGTGACGATCATACTGACACCGACGCTCAGCGCCAGGCGCATCCTGTGGGTGTGCAACACAGGCGGGACGACGACGACGTGGAAATACGTGCCTGCAGAATGCCGGCATTGAGGATTGTTAACAGCAAGGACGCCCGCGCCGGATCTTAGGCAAGCCCCGCGTTGCCGCTGACGCCGGATAATTGCGGCACGTTGAGACGCGGCGCACCGATCGCCTGTTTGCCGCGCAGATAATCGGTCATGATTTCCCATACAGGCCTGCCGGTGGCACCCTCGGCAACCGGCGCCCAACCCGCGACCTTGTATTTTTTTTGCGCCTCGATCAGTTTCCCGTTAAGCGACATATTGCTGATGCGACTGCCTATCGTGCGCGTTGGATCGCACGTGTATCGCAAGCCGCCGACCCGCACCATGTCGCCACCTTGCTGTAAATAGGGATCGGGGTTGAACAGGTTATCGCAGACGTCTTCAAGCACGGACTTGATAGTTTCACCGGTCATCTCGGTCAAGGTCGTATAAGGATAGGTGATTGCGGTCTGATTCATCACGTCCTCGATGGTTATCGCTTCGTTGGACAGCACCGATGTGCCCCAGCGGAATCCGGGCGAGAAGGCGATCTCCGCTCCGCTGACCTCCATCAACGCGTCGAGTATGAGCTGGTCGAAAGTGCCGTTAAAATTGCCGCGCCGGTAAAGCAGCGATTCACTCACCGCAAGTTTTTCTGTGAGCCGCTGCTCATACGGCGCGCGGACCCTGCTGATCAATGCGGACATGTCTTTATCGGCGTCGAGCATTTGCGCGAAGACCGGCAACAAGCGGTATTGATATCCGGCAACCTGCTTGTTCCTGATGTCGAGATCGAGCACCGCCAGAAATTTGCCGTTGCAGCCCGCATTCGTCACGAGCGTCGTGCCGCCGCGGTTTTTCACGGCCACGGGTTCGGGCATGGCGTCGTGCGTATGTCCGCCGAGTATCACGTCGATGCCGCTCACGCGTCCGGCCAGCTTCAGATCCACGTCCATGCCGTTGTGCGACAGCAGGATAACGGCATGCGCGCCTTTGGCGATGGCCGCGTCGACGGCCTTCTGCAGCTTTTCCTCCTGGATGCCGAAAGTCCAGTCGGCGACCAGATGACGGGGATGCGCGATCGGTACATAGGGGAACGCCTGACCGATGACGGCGACCGGCACGCCATTGATTTCGCGCATGACCCACGGCGTGAAAACCGGATCGCCGAAATCGGTGGTCGACACGTTTTGCGCAAGAAACTCGATGCGGCCTTTTAATTGGGTATCGACGAGTTCCTTGACGCGCGCCGCGCCCAGGGTGAATTCCCAATGCCCGGTCATGATATCGACACCGAGCAGTTTGGCGGCCTCAACCATATCTTCGCCTCTGGTCCACAGCGCGGTCGCCGAGCCCTGCCAGGTGTCGCCGCCGTCGAGCAGGAGCGCGCCCGGACGCTGCGCCCGGATTTTTTTGACCAGCGTCGCAAGGTGAGCGAAACCGCCGACCCGGCCGTAGGTGCGCGCGTCGTGCTCGAAATCGAGGTGCGTGAACGCATGCGCAAGTCGGGTATGGGGGCTGATGCGGTAGTGTTTGAGCAAGGCTTCGCCGACCAGGTGCGGCGGCTTGCCGGCCATGCCGCCGATGCCGATATTCACACTGGGTTCGCGAAAGTAACTCGGCAGTAGTTGCGCATGACAGTCGGTGAAATGCATCAGCGTCACGTTGTTGCCGAAGCTGTGCAGATCGTAAAAGCCGCTGATTGCGGCGGCGTGCGCGTTGTCGCCGAACGGAAAGCCGGCCGCCGCCGCCACTGCGAGCGTATGCATGAACTCGCGCCTGGTCATGGTCATGATGCGGGTCCCGCTAACTCAAGTGTAACGATGATGTCTCGGGGGCGTGCTTTCGCACGCGGCTAGTGGCGAATGCCGGGCGAATTGATTTTTTCGCCTTTGTTGAGTGCGGCCAGGGCAAGTTCGATATCGCCGTATTCGCGCGCGTCGGGCGGCAGTTCGTCGGCGCGCACGGACACGTTGCACCATTGAAAGCGTTTGCGGATGTCCCAGATATCGCCGCGGCTCGTGCGCCACGTCGGGAAATGCGCAATCGTGCCTTTCGATTCGACCAGATATTGGCCGCGTACCCACTTGCCGGCGTGGTGCTCCCGCGTATGGCAATCGACACATGCCATGTTGAGCTGGCCGATCTTGCGTTTCATCAAGGCCTGCCCATTCTTGACCGCAGCGCGCGCGCCCGCGCTCGCCAGGTCCGGATTGATTGGTGCGCCGTTGGCAAGGTTGTGCAGATAAATCGACAGTCCGAGGTTGTCGTTGCTTTGCATGAGAAGTTCGTCACCGGTGGTCGCGCGGGCGTGACGCGTAATGAATTCCTCGACGCCCAATACGCGCTTCAAGCGCGGCTCGTAGCGCGGCATGTGCGCGGTCCAAGTTTTAAACGCGCTTTCCGGCGTCGCGTGGCACGCCGCGCAGGATTTGCCATTCGCGCCCACGCGCCTGAAAACCTCTTTGCCCAAGTCAAGTCCGAATATCGCGGGATTTTCGGTGGGGTCCAGATTATCGCGGCTTTCCACCGGCGCGGCCCGGGTGTTCGGGTTCTCGCTTTTGTCGGTGATTGCGTACGGTTCCTTGAGTGTCTTCAGGAACGCGACGATGTCACGCACTTCATCAAGCCGGTAGACTTGGTACGCACCCCACGGCGGCATGATGCTGCCGGCGTTGTAGAGGCGCGGATCGTACACGTAGTTGAATAGAAATTGATCGTCGCGCGTTGCGCCGATCGTCGACAGATCGGGGCCGACGTTGCCGGGCTGCGCCGGTGTCGTCTTGCCCATGATGTGGCAGACGACGCAACTGCCGCCGCGCGAGCGGTCGTACGCCAGCGCGCGCCCGCGTTCCGCATCGCCCTGGATCGGCAGTGCAAATGCCGGCGCGGCTTGCGGCGCGGGCGACACATCGGCGGTCGCGAGATTGTTGAAATTGTGCCAGTCGGTCTGCGGCCAGGTTGATCCCTGCGAATCGACTTTATAGCGGTTCCAGGGCCGCGCCGACGCAGGCATCTTGAGTTCGAGTGGTGTCGCCGCCCGCGCTGACGTCTGCTGCGCGCCGACCGCAGCGCCCGCTGTTATCACGATGAAAGCCGCGGCGAGCGCTGCAGTGATTAGGCCGGGACCTCGTGCTATTCCAGTCATGGATTTCCCGGCAACAGACGGCG
>CAZEAX010000516.1:0-3531 GCA_964510405.1 uncultured Streptomyces sp.
CCAGGGCATGGACGCGGATCCCAGCGTGGTGGGCTTCGATCGCATCGTGCTGGAAACCACCGGTCTCGCGGACCCCGCGCCCGTGCTGCAGACGCTGCTAGCGGATTCGATGCTGCTCGCGCAGTTTCGATTGAATGGCGTCGTAACCTGCGTCGATGCGTACCACGCGCTGGATCAATTTGCAAAATATCCGGAGGCGCGCAAACAGGTGGCGGTGGCCGATCGTCTGATCATTACCAAATCCGACCTGGTTAATGCCGACATGCTCGCCGCGGTGAAGAACGCTCTCGCCGAAGCAGCACCGCTCGCGCCCGTTGGCATTGGCGTGCACGGCGTGGTTGAGCCGTCTTTCGTGACGGATATCGGGTTACAGGATGCGCGGGCAGATGCTGTGCGCATCGAGCGCTGGCTGGGAACTGCACAGCTCGACGACCGTGCGCCTCACCACACCCACGACAGCGCGATTTCCACCTTCGTGCTGCGGTTCGAGCAACCGTTCTCCGCTCGCGCATTTGAACAGTGTATCGAAGTGTTGACCAGCCTGCGCGGAGCCGATCTACTGCGCGTCAAGGGATTGGTAAACATCGAGGGAGAAGCAGGACCGATGGTGGTTCAGGGTGTGCAACACCTGTTTCATCCGCCGGTTGCGCTGTCATCCTGGCCCGGCACCGATCGCGTGTCGCGTCTGGTGTTTATCACGCGCGGCATCTCGCGCGAAGTTGTCTTGGGCTTATTCAACTCCGTGACGGCAGTGGCGGTAACTCGTTCGCCGTCTGAAGACGACCTATTTGCCGGTACCTGACTTGCGTACGGTCGATGCCGGCGAAGTCGGTGCAGGCGCGGGCGCTGCAATCGGTGCCGCCGGCCTCTGCGGATAAGTGCGGCGCGGAGTACCTTCGTCTTTTACCACGCACTTACCAGTCGTTGCGTCTACGGTGCGGTCCATGCAGGCCGCATTGTTGTCGAGCGGCGACGCCCGGTCCGTTGTGTCGGCCGCAGAGGCAGCCGCGCTGATCGCCAGTATGGCAAGTATCATGGTGTAGTGCAGATTCATCGCTCTCTCCTAGTTCGGCCAGGCAACTTATCGTCGGTTAATTTCACCTGCGTGCCCAGTCTTCAGATATTAACGTGCCGCCAGCATTGACGTTTACAAAGTTGACGCGCTAATCTCGCCCCTCTGCAACATTCTCCAGGCGGCCGGCATGCAAATCAGAGACCAAATTTATATTGGGGGTAAATGGGTTGCTTCAAGCTCTCCCCGCATGCTGGAGGTAATCAACGCAGCGACTGAGGAAGTGATGGCCCAGGTGCCTGACGGCGCGGCAAAAGATGTGGCTGACGCAGTTGCGGCCGCCCGTGCGGCATTTGATGCCTGGAGCACGACACCGGTCGATACGCGCGCCGGTTATCTCGAGAAAATCGCCACCGAGCTGACCGCCCGCAGCGATGAGATCGCGCGCAGTATCGCGTGCGAAGTCGGTATGCCGCTCAAAATGTCGCAACGCATTCAGGCTGGATTGCCGCCGCTGGTGATGGCAGGTTATGCGAAGCTGCTCAAAGACTATCAATTCGAAGAAACGATCGGCAACTCTTTGGTTGTGCGCGAACCGGTCGGCGTGGTCGGCTGCATTACGCCGTGGAATTATCCGTTGCACCAGGTCGTGGCCAAAGTCGCACCGGCGCTCGCAGCAGGCTGCACCGTCGTTTTAAAGCCCAGCGAAATTGCGCCGCTTACTGCCTTCATGCTCGCCGAAATTGTCGACGGCGTCGGGCTCCCGGCTGGCGTCTTCAATCTGGTCTGCGGCACCGGACCGGTCGTCGGGGAAGCGCTCGCCGCGCACGCAGACATCGACATGATCTCGTTTACCGGTTCGACGCGCGCGGGTAGGCGCGTTTCCGAACTCGCTGCCGCAACGGTAAAGCGCGTGGCGCTCGAACTGGGTGGAAAATCGGCGGCAGTGATTCTGGACGACGCGGATTTCGCCAAAGCAATACGCGCGACGATCAATGCGTGCTTCCTTAATTCGGGACAAACCTGCACCGCGCACACGCGTTTATTGGTGCCGGCGGCGCGTTACGCGGAAGCCGCGGCGCTGGCGGTCGAGGCGGCGCGCGGATTTACGCTCGGGGATCCGCTAGCCGCAGATACCAAACTTGGGCCATTGATTTCAGATACCCAACGCGAGCGTGTGCGCGGGTATATCCGCAAGGGGGTTGCAGAGGGCGCCGAGCTGCTGCTCGGCGGTCCAGAAGCGCCGGCGGATTTCCCTAAAGGTTATTACGTGCGGCCGACGGTATTCGGCCGTGTCAAACCGGACATGACGATCGCGCAGGAAGAAATATTCGGCCCGGTGATCAGCATATTGACTTACACCGACGAGGACGACGCCGCGCGCATTGCAAACGGCACGATTTATGGACTGGCGGGCGCGGTCTGGTCGCAGGATGCGGCGCGGGCGCAGCGGATGGCGCGGCGCATGCGCACCGGGCGCGTCGACATCAACGGCGGGGCGTTCAACATGCTGGCTCCATTCGGCGGCTACAAGCAATCCGGGCACGGCCGGGAACTCGGCCGCTACGGACTCGAGGAATTTCTCGAACTCAAATCGCTGCAACTGCCGCAATAGCCTGATGATGCGTGCGGTCGCGGCCTGGGTATTGCTTGCGCTTGCCGCGGGCTCGCATGCAGCGTATCCCGAACGTCCCGTGGAGTTGATCCTGCCGTTCCCGGCGACAGGCTCGACTGATATCTCGGGCATTCCGCGCATCAGCAAACTCGCGCGCAGCATGCAAACCGTGTCGACGCCTTCGTTGACGGATACCATGGTGCAGCAAATCCAGCAGACTCTGGGCGCGGCGCTAGGACAACCTGTGCATGTGCTGCGCCGCGTAAGAGGCAAGACCAACGCCGGCACGCGCTACGTCGCGCAGTCCGCGGCGGACGGTTATACGCTGTTGTTTGCCGACAACCCTACGATCACGGTATTTCCGGCGCTGAACCCGAACCCGCCAATCGATACGCTCGCCGATCTTGTGCCGGTCGCGATGTTTGCGCGCATGCCGATTGCGCTGATCGTGGCGACCGGCCGCCCGCAGGAAACTGTGCGCGACGTCATCGAGCGTGCGCGCCGGCTCCCGGGCAGCATCAATTATGCATCGGCCGGCGACGGCTCCACATCGCATCTGACCGGCGAATTGTTCGCCGCCATGAGCGGCGCGCAGATCGTGCACGTCAACTACAACGGCAGTCTGCCCGCAATCAACGCCGTGTTGACTGCGCAGGTCGAACTCGGTTTTGTGCCGCTGGCCGCAGTGCTTCCGTATCTGGCAGGGGGTAAAATCCGGATCATTGCGATGGCATCGGCAACCCGCCACCCGGCGGTGGCCGACATTGCGACGATTGCGGAATCCGGCATGCCCGGTTTCGACGCGAGCGGCTGGTTCGGCATATTCGCCCCGGCACGCACGCCCAGCACCATCGTGTCGCTACTCAACTACGATATTAACCGCGGGTTGTCCGAAGGTTTTCTG
>CAZEAX010000517.1:0-3508 GCA_964510405.1 uncultured Streptomyces sp.
CGCCGCCTACACCGCGGCGCAGACCGAAGCGCGCAAGAAGCTGACGCCGCTGGGGCGCATGGGCAAACAGGAAGAAGTCTGCGGCACGGTCGCGTTTCTCGCGTCCATGCAGGCCGGCTTCATTACCGGCTCGACCATACAGGTCGAAGGCGGCATGCTCCGTGCGCTGCTTTAAGATCACGCCATGACAGAGAGGCGCTGCTCCGCATGCTGCTGAAGGACAAAATCGCGGTCATCATCGGCAATTCGTACGGCATCGGGCGCGTAACCGCCGCGCTGTTTGCAAGCGAAGGCGCGCGGGTCGTTTGCATCGACGACAGCAGGGACGGCTGGACGCCGGGCGACGCTGCGGTCGCCGATGCGCCGCACTTTATCGCCGATGCCGCCGACACAAAGGCGGTCGCCGCAGTCGCGGCCCAATGCGAAAGTCAGTTCGACCGCGTGGACATACTCTTCAACCTCGCCGGCCGCGCGATCAAGCAGAGTTTCGAGGCGACGACCGAAGCAACGTGGAACCAGATGATTGCGCGCAATCTATCCGCGATGTTCCTCTGCTCGCAGCAATTTCTGCCGCTCCTGAAAAAAAGCGCGGCCGGCGCCGTCATCAATCACGCATCGATCGACGGCGTTCTGGGAAATCCATCGCTCGCCGCCTATTCGGCGGGCAAGGGCGGCGTCATTCCGCTGACACACGTGATGGCGCACGACCTCGGGAAATACGGCATCCGCGTGAACTGCATTTCGACGGGCGGGATACGCGACGGTGCAGGTGCGGCGCGCCCCGGGGACGCGTCGCGCATCCGGGTAACGCCGCAACGGCGCACCGGCACGCCCGAAGATGTCGCGGGCGTCGCGCTGTTCCTCGCCTGCAAGTGGTCCTCATACGTGAATGGAGCGAACATCGTCGTCGACGGCGGCCGCACGACGATCACGCAGGGATGCTACGAAGACTGATCGTGACGGCGCTGCTTGCGCTGGGGTGTCAAGCGGCACAGGCGGGTGACGCGGCATCGCGCGCCGCCGCCGACTACCCGGTGCGACCGATCCGCATCGTCGTGCCTTCGTCGCCCGGCGGCGGCATCGACACGCTCGCCCGCATCTTCGCGCCGAAAATGAACGAGACGTGGGGCAGGCCGGTCATCGTCGACAACCGCGCGGGGGCCGGCGGCCTCATCGGCTACGAGATCGCGGCGAAGGCGCCGCCGGACGGCTATACCGTGCTCATCGTGGCGGGCGGCTACACGCTCAATCCGAGCCTCTACGCGAAGCTGCCGTACGATGCGATCAACGACTTCGAGCGCGTATCGCTCGTGGCCTGCGCGCCGAACCTGCTGGTCGTTCACGCCTCGATCGCGGTGACGTCGTTGAAGGAACTCATCGCGCTCGCCAAAGCGAAGCCGAACTTTCTGACCTACGCCTCGTCGGGCGTGGGCACGACGAGCTATCTCGCGGCCGAACTCATGAAAGTGATGGCCGGCGTGGAGATGGTGCACGTGCCCTACAAAGGCGCGGGCCTTTCGAACGCGGCCGCGGTCGCGGGTCAGGTGCACTTCATTTTCTCCGCGCCGCATTCGATGATTCCGTACGTGCGCGCGGGCCGCCTGCGCGCGCTCGGCGTGACCTCGGCGCGGCGGCTGCCGTTGATCCCCGAGGTGCCGACGCTGGCGGAAGCCGGACTGGCGGGCTTCGACGTGAACAGCTGCTACGGCGTGCTGACGCCGGCGAAAACGCCGGCGGCTATCGTCGCCAAGCTCAACGGCGAGGTCGTGCGCATCCTGCGTCTGCCGGAAGTCCGCACGCAGCTCGAGAACCTGAGCTTCGACGTCATCGGCAGCACGCCGGAGGAATACACGCGATTCGCCAGGGCGGATCTGGCGCGCTGGGCCGGGGCGCTCAAAGAGGCGGGCATCAAGCCGGAGTGACGGGGCCGTCGCCGCTTCGGGTCAATTCGCTGGCGCGCGAGCAGTCATTCACCCGCACCGGCGCCCGCCATGCGGCTAGTCCGGCATCAACAGCGAACCGGGCCTGACACGGGCCGCGAGGCCCGCGTCGGTTTTCAGAATCCCCACTTCGTCGCCCAGTATATGGACGGCCTCGTTCAACAAAACGTCTTTGGCATTTTTGCGCGCTTTTTCGGCCGCCAACTCGTTCGCGAGATTGCGTTCGCCGGTCTGCAGGCCATCATCCCGGCGCGCATCGCCGTTCGCCGGCGCCGCCTCCTTGTCAATCACACTTTCAAGGGAACCTCTGCCGGCATCCCGCCGTGATTCGCGCAACTTAAGCCGCTCTTCCTGGGCGTCCCGCTCCCTGCGTCGTACGGCTTCGTTCAGCGACAGCAGGTTTTTCCGGCGCTGCAGCTTGAATTCGGCGATGTCTTCCTGCAGGTACTGGAAGTCCCGGTCTTTTTTCACGCGGGCCTCATAGCGGGCCGCAAGGATCGGCAGCAAACCTTTCAGGTCGCCGGCCGGCGCATAATCTGCCGCCTTGATTTGCACCCAGGGCAGTGCGTTGTCGAAACCGGATTCGCCAAAGTTCTCCGCATCGGCGACGGCGGGGAACAGGATATCCGGGGTCACGCCGCGCAATTGCGTGGTGCCGCCGTTGATTCGAAAAAACTGTGCGATGGTCATTTTCAGTTCGCCGAATTTCGGCTTGTCATTTTTGGCGACCTGATCGAGATCGACCATGGTTTGCACCGTGCCTTTGCCAAAACTCGGTTCGCCGATGATCAGGCCGCGGCCATAGTCCTGAATGGCGGCGGCAAAAATCTCCGACGCTGACGCCGAACTCCGGTTGATCAGAACCCCCAGCGGCCCCTCCCAGGAGACACCGGCCTGGGTGTCGCTCCATAATTTAATTTCACCTTCTGCATTGCGCTGCTGCACCACCGGCCCCTTGTCAATGAACAATCCGGTAAGTTCAACGGCTTCTATCAGCGATCCACCGCCGTTGTTGCGCAAATCGATCAGTACGCTGTCGACCTTTTCCTTGCGCAGTTCTCCCAGCAGCCGGGCCACATCGCGCGCCGCGCTTTTGTAATTCGGGAGGCCTTTTTGCCTGCCCTCGAAATCCTCGTAGAAGGTGGGAAGCGATATCACGCCGATGCGGCGGGTAATCTTCCCGTCGAAGACGGAGTGAATGGATTTCTTGGCGGCCTGCTCCTCCAGACTGATCTTTTTACGAACGAGTGAAACCAGCTTGTGCTTGCCGTCCGGCCCGGCTTCCGCCGGCAGCACGTCGAGCACGACGACCGAGTCGGCGGCGCCGCGAATCAGCGCAACAGTATCGTCGAGGCGCCAGCCCATGACGTCCGTCATTGCAGCACCCTCGCCCTGCGCAACGCCGAGAATGCGGTCGCCGATTTTCAGTTCGCCCGAAAGAATTGCCGGCCCTCCCGCGACCAGTTCCCGTATCGTCGTGTATTCATCGATCTCCGCCAGCACCGCGCCTATCCCGACCAGGGACAGCCGCATCGAAATATCGAATTCCGCCGCCTGCCGCAGCCCCA
>CAZEAX010000518.1:0-3496 GCA_964510405.1 uncultured Streptomyces sp.
GGCAACGTGAAGCCGCTGCAGGACGTTTCCATGACCATCACCCGCGCCGACGGCAACACGCAGAAAGTGCCGCTCACGCTGCGCATCGACACCGGCATCGAGGTCGATTATTTCAAACACGGCGGCATCCTGCCGTATGTACTGCGCCAGATCCTGGCCGAAGCAGCTTAGCAATCGCCGGGGTGGGGGCAACTTGACAACCTGCTGCCCACCCGCTGCGGCGCCCATATGAAGTCGGGGCCGATCAGTGTCAACTCCCAAGCTTGCCCTTGCAAGGGAAGCCGCCTAGACTTTCGCCATGCGTATCGTCGGCAAACAAGACCGTTCTGAAATAGAGCTGGACCCGGTCCAGGCATACCGGCGCGGACGCGCGTTGGACGCCATGCTGCGCGGTGCAGCGCCGCCGGTTATGCGCGGCGTGATGCGCGGCACGCACGAATACTTCAATCGCCTCGACGCCGAACGCCAGACGCAAACCGCGCGCGCCCTGAATGCCACATGACCATGGACGACCCGCTGCTTACGCTGCTGGCACGGTTTTGCAGCGAAGGCGTTGAATACGTATTGGTGGGCGGACAGGCGGTACGGCTCAACGGCTACCTGCGTGCAACGGAAGACATTGACGTGCTGGTCAAGCCTACGCACGGCAACGGTGAAAAAATTATCCGGGCACTGGACTTCCTCCCGTCAGCCAAAGACCTCAATGCCGATTGGTTTGTCCCGGCCGCGGATGGCAGCGTTGAAAACATACGGGTTGCCGACGATTTGCTGGTCGATTTGTTGTTTGCAGCGAATGGCGAAACCTACGAATCGGTACAGCCTCACATTCGCGAGTTGATGATCGACGGCACTCCGGTGAGAGTGCTCGATATTGACGGTCTCATCAAGACCAAGACCGACTACCGGGAGAAGGACCTGCTGGACAAGCAAGTGCTCGCCCGGATCAGGGAATCTTTAAAAAGCGGCAAGTAGTGGGCCCCGAAGGACGAGCCTGCTACGAGACTTGAATTGCTGCATTGACGGCAGGCATCACCTTTTCCGCCATCAACTGCATCGAGCGGCGCGCGAGTTCGACGTCGGCCCAATCGTGGCCTGCGTATAACAGCGTGCCGAAGGCGCCGACAGTCTCGCGAAATTTGAGTATCTGCCCGACCACGCTGTCGACCGTGCCGCATATCACCAGCGTGTCGAGCAGGTATTCAAGCGTGACGGCCGAATCCGGCATCGCGAGATCGTGCTTGAAGATGTCGACGTTGCCGTGGCCCCTGCGCTTGGTCAACAGGTTCCAATAGTAAAAACCATACGGGCCGCTGGGATCTTTGGCATAGCGCCGCGCCGTCACCTCGTCATCGGCGACGAACACACTCTTGCATACGCGCCAGTGACTGCGGTCCGCCGTGCGGCCGCTTTCCAGGCAACCCTGCTCGTGCCTGGGCCAATGTGTCGCTGCCCACACCGGCTGCAGAAAATTCGCTGAAATCGGCTGCCAGCCGCGCTTGGCCGCTTCCACCAGCCCTTTGGAGTGCGGCACCACCGCCGTGACGACGATGGGCGGATGCGGCTGCTGGTAGGGCTTCAGAATCACGCCCTGTCCCACCCCCGGAATCATCGTCTGCGCGGTCGTGATGTTCCAGAACTGGCCTTTGATGTTATATGGCGCGTCGCTGCTCCACATCGCGAGGATATGGTCGATCGATTCGACGAACATCGCGTTACGGTCGCGTTCGAGATTCCCCATCATTTCCATGTCGGAGCGCAAGCCGCCCGGCCCGATGCCGAACACGAAACGCCCTTCTAGCATGTGATCTATCATCGCGACCATCGCCGCGACCTGCGCGGGATGGTTGTTCGGCAGATTGACCGTGCCGCTGCCGAGTTTGATCTGTTTCGTCGCGTCGGCAACGCTGGCGATGAACGCGAGGCACGACGGAATCGATTCGCAGATGTCCGTCACGTGCTCGCCGATATAGGCCTCGCTGAACCCCAGCTCATCGGCGAGCAACACCGCCGCGCGGTCTTCCTTCAGCGTCTGCGTGTAATTGCGCCCCGGCGGATGCATCGGCATCGTGAAAAAACCCAGCTTCATCGGTCGCTCCGGATGAACGTGCGCGTGGTCAATGCGCCAGCTTCTGACCGTGTTCGCGCGTGTCGTGAAATCCCACCTGCGGCCAGCGCTCGATCGCGAGCTGCAGATTGTATTTGTTGGGCGCGAGATAAACCGGATTGTCGTCGACGTCGCGCGCCATGTTGATCGCCAGCTCTTTTTCGAAATTGCGCTTTACTGTCTCGTCGGGAAACGTAAGCCAGCGCGCCGTGAAAATGTTCGCGTTGTCGTATACCGCATCGACTTTGTATTCGCTTTGCAGGCGCTGGGCGACGACTTCGAACTGCAGCGGGCCGACCGCGCCCAGCAGCAGCGAATTGCCCGAATCGAACACCTGGATCGCTCCTTCCTCGCCGAGTTCCTGCAGGCCTTTCTGCAGCTGCTTCGCCTTGAACGGGTCGCGCGCCCGCGCGAGCCGGAATAGTTCGGGCGCGAAATACGGAATGCCCTTGTAACCCAGCGCCTCGCCTTCGGTCAGTGTGTCGCCAATCTGCAACTGGCCGTGATTGTGGATTCCGATGATGTCGCCGGCGACCGCGTCCTCGCTTCTGACCCGCTCGTTCGCCATGAACGTGAGCGCGTTGCCGAGCTTTATTTCGCGCCCGATGCGCGCGTGATTAACCTTGATGCCGGGCAGATAGCGTCCCGAGCACACGCGAAAGAACGCGATGCGGTCGCGATGCTTGGGATCCATGTTAGCCTGGATCTTGAATACGAAGCCGCTGAACGGCGCTTCGGCCGGATGCACCAGGCGACTGCCGCCGTCGCGCGGCTGCGGCGGCGGCGCCCATTCGACGAGCGCCTGCAACACTTCCTGCACGCCGAAATTGTTGATGCCTGAACCGAAAAACACCGGCGACTGACGGCCTGCCTGGAATTCCGCGAGGTCGAACGGCGAGCTCGCGCCGCGGATGAGGTCCACGTCACGCCGCAACGCCGGCATTTCGTCCGGATACAACTCGTCCAAGCGCGGATTGTCGAGACCGCCGATGTTTTCGCTGTCGTCGCTGCGACGCTCCTCGCCGGGCGTGAAGCGCACCAGCCGGTCCTGCCGTAAGTCGTATACGCCGCGGAAGCTCTTGCCCATGCCGATCGGCCAGCTCACCGGCGCGCATTCGATCTTCAGCACCGACTCGATTTCTTCGAGCAGTGCCACGGGCTCGCGCACTTCGCGGTCCATCTTGTTCACGAACGTGATGATCGGCGTATTGCGCAACCGGCAAACTTCCAGCAGCTTGATCGTCTGCGCTTCGACGCCTTTCGCGGCGTCGATCACCATCACCGCCGCATCGACTGCGGTCAGCACGCGATACGTGTCCTCGGAAAAATCCTCGTGGCCCGGCGTATCGAGCAGGTTGACCGTGTGGCCCGCGTACTCGAACTGCATGACCG
>CAZEAX010000519.1:0-3465 GCA_964510405.1 uncultured Streptomyces sp.
GTGTTCGCGATGATCTCGACGCTGCGGTCGCGCCAGCGCTGAACGGCGTCGGGCGTGTGCAGGGTCGCGCGCACCTTGTCGCCGATCTGGTTGACGAGCGCGCGCGGAGTCGCCACGGGCGCCGCGAGCACGTGCCACGTCGTGAATTCGTACCCGGGCAGACCGGATTCGGCGAGTGTCGGGATTTGCGGCGCGATCGGCGACCGTTTGAGGCTCGTCACGCCCAATGCGCGCAGTCGCTTCGCGTCGACCAGCGGCAGCGCATCGGCCACCGTGTTCGAAAAAAAGATCGGCGTCTCGCCGCTCATCGCGGCCGTCGTCGCGGCGCCGCCGCCTTTGTAGTGCACCGCGAACATGTTGATCTTGCCCATGTAGTTCAGGAGCTCGGCGGCAATATGCGGATTGGTCGCCGCGCCCGCGGTGCCGTAGCTCAGGCTGCCGGGCTTCGCTTTTGCCAGCGCGATCAGGTCGCGCACCGTATACACCGGAAGCGACGGATGCACGACCAGCAATGCATCGACCGACGATACGATCGAGATCGGCGCGAAGTCGGTGATCGGATCGAACGGCATCGTGCTGTAGACGAACTGGTTGGTGACGAACGGCAGCGTGTTCAACACCAGCGCGTAGCCGTCGGGCGCGGCGTTTTTCGCGAGCTCGGTGCCGATGTTGCCCGACGCACCGGCACGGTTGTCGACGACGACCTGCTGTCCCCACGCTTTCGAGAGATCCGCGGCGAGCAGGCGCGCGACGAGGTCGACGCTGCCGCCGGGCGGAAACGGCGTGATGATGCGCACCGGTTTCGCCGGGAAATCCGCGGCGAACGTAACGGTGGCGGCGACCAGGGCCGCGATTGCGGCTGCATGCTTGAGGAGCGAGTTCGGGCGCGTCATTTCAGATGCCGGGCGGATGAGAAAAGCGCTAATCTAACCCAAGTCGGGGCGCCGCGTACGATGCGTTGCCCGACTCGCGCAAACGCGAGCTTGAGAAAGTCGGCGATCTCGTGAGGTGCGACAACCGCGAGGCACTGCACCGCGCGACCGTCATGGGCTAAGGCCCCGCCGCGGCGCTTCCTGATACGATAGGCGTTCTTCCATACCGCGGGAACTTGCATGCCTATCACCGGCAACTGGATATTCACGGCTTCGATGGACGTCGACGCCGACAAGGAAGCGCTGTTCAACGAAGTTTACGATACCGAGCATATTCCGCATCTTTCCAAAGTGCCGGGCGTGGTCTCGGCGACGCGGTTCAAGATCGACACGCTGCGCGTGACGATGGGCGGCGAGACCAAAACGGTCGAACCAACGGGCCTGCCGCGCTACACCTGCATACTCGAACTCGCGAGCCCGGACGTGCTGACGAGCGCTGCGTTCGCGCAGGCCGTCGACGCGGGACGCTGGCCGACGCAGGTGCGGCCGTTCACGCGCAACCGCCATCACACGCTGCATAAAGTGCTGAAGGCATGATGCACGCATCCGCGATCCGGTGGTTCGCCGCTTTGCTGCTTGCCGCCGGCACTGCCGCGTCCGCCGCCGACGCGGTGACGGTGATCGAGACGCGCAGCCTGCCGCCGGAGCTGTTGCCCGCGCCCAAGGACGCAACGCACGATTTGAAATTATCGCTGTACGCGTTCAAAGGCTCGCGCTGGCTGCCCGCGGATATTACCGGGGCCGTGCTCGACGCGCTGCCGATGCTTGCGCAATGCGGCGTCGCCGTGGCGTCCGTCGAATTCAGGATCCTCGATGCGCCGCTCAAGTTCCGTTTCTTTTCGACACCGGTGTCGCGCGAACTGCTGCGCGAGTACGCGGTCGTCAAACCGGCGCTGCTGTTCGTCGACGACACCTACAGCCAGCCCGCGTACGACGCGGAAGCGATCGGGCTTTCCAACGCGCAGACGCGGCCCGAACTCGCGAACACGATCTGGTTCGCCTATGGCGCGCACGACCTGCCGTTCGCGATCGCGCATGAGCTCGTGCACGTGTTGTCCGACAGCGGCGACCACAGCGACGCGCCGGGAAACCTGATGCGGCCGGCGACGGCGCCCGCGAACACGCGGCTGACCGACGTGCAATGCAACCGCCTGCGCACGGCCGCGGAAGCCAACGGGTTGATCACGCGCCGCGCCGGAGGGGCGACTCTGCGCCGGTAGACGGTCTAAAGCAGGTCGAGCGAGTATTGCATGCGCGTGCCCGGATGCGGATGAGCGTTATGCACGGGGCGTGGTAGCGCTCGACCGTGCGCGGGAAGTTCGCCGGGTTCCTGCGGTGCAGGCGGCGCGACTCGCTTTCGCGCATTCACGGTCGCAGCATAGTCCGCGCATCGGCTGCCGCGGACCCGGGCCGGCGGATTGTGCGGGGCTAGTAGCGGCCCTGTTCTTCGAGCTCTTTGTAATTGGTCGAATAGACCTGCCCCGAATCGACCAGCGTGGCCTTTACAAGGCGTCCGCCATTGGCGCTGTCATCGCGCAGCGGATTGATCTCGAGCACCACCTTGTCGCCGGGCTTCAGCGCGGTTTTGGACCAGCCGTTGCGCACAAGATTGCCCGGACTGGTCATTTCAAGGAGCCACGGCGCCAGCGTGCCGCCCGGTTTTAACGTGGCGTTGACGAAAATATTCACGTGGGGGTTGGTCCAGTGCACTTCCATGATGGTGCCGGTCAGCTGCACGGTTTTTCGCGACTCGAACATCGATGCGGTGTGATGCGCCGACACCGGCAGGGCGGCGATAGCGAGGCCCGCGAGCGCCGACACGACAACTGCTTTTCTGAACAGGGGTTTCATGTGATCTCCTTTATCGCGTGGAAATAATTATCGCTGCTTCGGCGGCGCCGGGTAATTGCCCCACGGCTCGTGCGGAACCGGCACGTAAACCGCATTGCCGTTCTCGTCGATCTTCGGCTTGAAGTTGCCCTGGATGCACTGGCCTTCGATGATTTCGTGGCGCTTGTCGCGCGTGCGGATGTACGAGCGCACTGTTTTCCACGGTTTGGTCAGCACCTTGGGCGCGGTGATCGTGAGCTCGTCCTGCATCAGGTTGGGTTCGGCGAGCCGGATGCGCTCGGTGATGTGCAGATCGCCGTTGTTCGGAATGCCGAGGTGCTCGGCGACGGCGAGCCACGCCTGCGGCAGCACGCCGACGGTGTCGACGACGAGGGTGTCGCCTTCCCAATGGCCGATCGAATGGCCGTGGAAAGTTTCTTCGGGATCGTCCGGATGCTTGCGGCCGTCGGTGTAGATGCGGCGCAGCCGGTTGCCGTCGGATTCGCCGAGCATCGTCACGCGGCCCGGGGTAAACAGCACTTCCATCGAGTTGTGCGTGATTAGCATCCACGCAGGCATGCCTTCGGGCAGGCAATCGACGAACAAGGGCGGCGGGCGGTTGGCGTCAGCTTCTTTCTCCTGCCACGCTATCAGCTTGGCGGCTTTCTCATTCCACGGCGTCGGATTCGAGCGGATCTGCGCG
>CAZEAX010000520.1:0-3465 GCA_964510405.1 uncultured Streptomyces sp.
GTTCAATATCACGGTGATCGGCATCGCGCTGTGCCTGCCCGTCGGACTCTACGTGCTGATCGATAACCTGCAGGCGGCGTCCAGCCAGCTCGCGGCGGAACCGCAAATCAGCGCGTTCATGGCGCTGGACGCGAGCCGCGCCGAGATAGCGCAAATCGAGACCCGCTTGAAACAGAATCCACGCGTGCAACGCTATCGATTCGTGCCGCGCGACCAGGCGCTGCAGGAACTCAAGCAGTCGAGCGGCTTGGCGGATGTCATCGACAGCCTGCCGCAAAACCCGCTGCCGGACGCGTTCGTCGTCAGCGCCAGGGACAATACGCCGCAGGCACTCGAGGCGATGCGCGAAGAAATCGCCCAATGGCCGCGCGTCGTTCATGCGCAGCTCGACGCCGCATGGGCGCGCCGGCTGGATGCAACACTGCGTTTCGGCCGCGCGATAGTTCTGATTTTGGGCGGCCTGCTCGCGCTGGCGCTGGTCGCCGTCACATTTAATACCATACGCCTGCAGGTGCTTACCCAGCGCGATGAAGTTGAAGTCATCAAGCTGATCGGCGCGACCGACTCGTTCATACGGCGGCCATTTCTCTATTACGGCGCACTTCAGGGCGCTGCCGGCGGAATGGTCGCGTGGCTGATCGTGAGCGGCGGCGTGTGGCTCGTAAACCATAACCTGGGAGAACTGTCCCATGTCTATGCATCGCTTTTCCAGTTGAGAAACCTGACGCTGACCGACAGCGTCGGGCTGCTGTTGCTGCCTTTGGCGCTGGGCTGGTTCGGCGCCTGGCTGTCCGTCGGCAGGCACCTGAAGCTGATTGAACCCTGAATCCACAACCAGCTGTTATTGATAGGTTTATTGGCGGCCGTGGGCTCCGGCCAACCCCGCGATGGCGGAACTTTCCCTTCCATTGGCACTCTTATAGCAAGAGTGCTAAAATCTTCATGAAAGGGAGCAAATCATGACCAGTTTCGCGTTACCCATACCTTCGGCGACCGGCAGTCTGGACAGTTATATCCAGACCATCAACCGTTTTCCCATCCTGTCCCAACAGGAGGAAACCGATCTGGCTCGGCGACTGCGCGACCATGAAGACCTCGAGGCGGCCCGCCAACTGATCGTGTCGCATTTGCGCGTGGTCGTTTCCGTCGCGCGCGGTTACATGGGTTATGGCCTGCCGCAGGCCGACCTCATTCAGGAAGGCAATATCGGCCTGATGAAAGCGGTCAAGCGCTTCGACCCGGAACGCGGCGTGCGGCTGGTTTCGTTCGCGGTGCATTGGATCCGCGCCGAAATGCACGAGTTCATCCTGCGCAACTGGCGCATGGTCAAGATTGCGACCACCAAGGCGCAGCGCAAACTGTTTTTCAATCTGCGCAGCATGAAACCCGGGTTGAACACGCTGGGCAGCGAGGAAGTCAAGGCGATGGCGAAGACGCTGGGTGTCAAGCCCGAGGAAGTCGTCGAAATGGAAACCCGCCTGGGTGGCCAGGACGTCGCGCTCGAACCATTGAATGACGACGGCGAGGAAAGCTACGCGCCGATCGCCTACCTTGCGGATGCGAACGCCGAACCGGGCCGCGTGCTCGAACACGCACAGGATGAACGACTCCGCAGTGAAGGCTTGAGCAACGCACTGGCAAGTCTCGATCCGCGCAGCCGCCGCATCATCGAAACCCGCTGGCTGCGCGAGAAAGACCAAGCCACGCTGCACGATCTCGCCGCGGAATTCGGCGTGTCAGCCGAGCGCATCCGCCAGATCGAAGTGAAAGCCATGCAGAAAATGCGCGGCCATATAAGTGTACAGGCGGGCGGGCAGGCCTGACTTGGCACTTGGCGGACGCCTTCAGGGCGCCTGCAGCAGCAACCGGATATCGTGCAGCATTTTGGGCGCGCCCTGCCCGTAGCTCGCAAAGAGACGCAGGCGCCCCGCCGGGTCGTATATATAAGTGCCCGCCGAATGGTCGACGCTGTAGCTGCCGCCTGACTGCGGCTGCTTGTGGAAAAATACCTTGAATTCCTTGGCCGTTCGCGTCGTCGCGTCCAGATCACCGTAAAGTCCCAGGAACGCGGGATTAAACGCCGGAACATACTTGGCCATCACTTCGGGCGTGTCGCGCTCGGGATCGACGGTAATAAACAGCACCTGCATGCGCCCGGCGTCCTTGCCGAGTTCATTGGCGACCATAGCGAGTTCGCCCATCGTGACCGGGCAGACGTCGGGACAGTGCGTGTAGCCGAAAAAAACCACGACGACCTTGCCTTTGAACTCAGCGAGCGTGCGCAGCTTGCCGTTGTGATCGGTCAGCCGGATGTCGCGCCCGAATTCGGCGCCGGTGATGTCGGTAAGCTCGAACGCAGGTCCCTGGGACGGGGCATTGCACCCCGCGCCCAATATGACCAGCACCAGCAGGACCGCCGCCACGAGGCGTTTCATGCCGGCTAAAACGTGAAGTAATGATCGAGCAGCAACGCCGCAAACAGCAGCGTCAGATACAGGATCGAGTAACGGAACGTCGTTTGCGCTAGATGATCGCTGTAATCGCGGTAGATTTTTATCGCGTAGTAAAGGAAGACGCCGCCCAGCGCTATCGCGGCGGTCACGTATATGAGCCCGCTCATGTGCGTGGCGTACGGCAGCAGCGTTACCGCAATGAGAATCACGGTGTAGAACAACACGTGCAGGCGCGTGAATTTGTCGCCATGCGTCACCGGCAGCATGGGCACGCCGGCCTTGGCGTACTCGAGCTTGCGATAAAGCGCGAGCGCCCAGAAGTGCGGCGGCGTCCACGCGAAAATGATCAGAAACAGGAGCAGCGCCTGAAACGATACGTCGTCCGTCACGGCCGCCCAACCGAGCACCGGCGGCATCGCGCCCGAGGCGCCGCCGATCACGATGTTCTGCGGCGTCATCGGCTTCAGGATCACGGTGTATACGATCGCGTAACCGACGAACGTGGCCATCGTCAGCCACATCGTCAACTCATTGACTTTAAAATACAGCAATGCGAGCCCGCTGCCACCGACTGCCAGCGCGAACACGAGCGTTTGCAGCGGCGTCAGTTCCCCGCGCGGTAAAGGCCTGCCGCGGGTGCGCGCCATCAGCGCGTCGATTTTCTGCTCGACCAGGCAATTGATCGCGGCCGCGGCGCCGGCGACCAGCGCGATTCCGATGGTCGCAGCCAGCGCGACCGCCGCAAAGCGTACGTCGAGTACGCCGAACGGGACCGCGAGAAACATGCCGATCACGGCGCAAAAAACGATCAGCGATACGACTCGCGGCTTGGTCAGCGCGAGGAACTGCGCGAAGCGCGACGAGGTTTGCTGCCAGGCGAGGGATGTCATCGGGGGGATGCTGCCGGTGCGGGAAAGGGCGAAGTTTATCACTACCGTCATCACCAACAAAGCGGCCGCGGCGCCTTTATGCGCGATTGCGATACGCAGCGGCAACGTCAACCGCGGCCGGT
>CAZEAX010000521.1:0-3462 GCA_964510405.1 uncultured Streptomyces sp.
GACCGAGCCGGGCAAGGCAAGCACGCAGCGCGACCGTCCGGTAGCAGAGAATCTGCAGGCGTTGCGCGACATGCGCGCGGGCAAGCACGCCGACGGCAGCATGGTCCTGCGCGCGAAAATCGACATGGCCTCGCCGAACATCAACCTGCGCGACCCCGCGATCTACCGCATCCGCAAAGCGACCCATCACCGCACCGGCGACAAATGGTGCATCTACCCGATGTACACTTACGCGCATCCGATCGAGGACGCGCTCGAAGAGATCACGCACAGCCTGTGCACGCTCGAATTCGAGGACCAGCGGCCGTTCTATGACTGGCTGCTCGAGCGTCTTGCCGACGGCGGGCTGCTGGCGAAGCCGCTGCCGCATCAGTACGAGTTCGCGCGCCTGAATCTCACTTACGTCGTGCTGTCGAAACGCAAATTGATCCAGCTCGTCGACGAGAAGCGCGTCGCCGGCTGGGACGATCCGCGCATGCCGACTCTCGTCGGCGCGCGCCGCCGCGGCTATACGCCCGAAGGCTTCCGGTTGTTCGCGGAACGCATCGGCGTCTCGAAATCCGATTCGTGGATCGACTTCGCGGTGTTCGAAGACTGCATGCGCGAGCATCTGAACGAGGTGGCGCCGCGCCGCGTCGCGGTGCTCGACCCCGTCAAACTCGTGATCGACAACTATCCCGCGGGCCAGATCGAAGAATGCCATCCGCCGAACCATCCGCAAAAACCGGATTGGGGCAAACGCGCGGTACCATTTTCGCAGGAGCTGTGGATCGAGCGCGAGGACTTCATGGAAACGCCAGGCAAAGGCTACTTCCGGCTTTTCCCCGGCAACAAAGTGCGGCTGCGTTACGGTTTCGTCGTCGAATGCACGGGCTGCACGAAAGATCCCGCGGGACGCATCACCGCGGTGCATTGCAATTATTTTCCCGACAGCAAGTCCGGCACGCCGGGCTCGGACGGCTACAAGGTCAAGGGCAACATCCACTGGGTTTCAGCGCCTCACGCCTACGCGTGCGAAGTGCGGCTCTTCGACCGGCTGTACAAGGACCCGCACCCGGGTGCCGGCGACCGCGATCACATCGAGGATTTGAATCCCGATTCGAAGCGAGTGATCACCGCGCAACTGGAACCGGCGCTAAAAGACGCCAGGGCCGGCGAGCACTTTCAGTTCGAGCGTCATGGCTACTTTGTAGCTGACCGCGTCGATTCCAAGCCCGGCGTGCCGGTCTTCAATCGCGCGGTCACGCTGCGCGATTCCTGGCATAAGTAAAATTGCATCCGCTGCTCTTGAACGATAAGGAGTTCCCATGCCGCATGCCACTATCGACGGATTAAAAATCAATTATGCCGTGCAGGGCGAGGGCCCGCCGCTGATCATGCTGGCACCCGGCGGCTTCGATTCCTATATCGACGGCTGGTCGACGCGCGGCGTATGGAAGGACTTGCGCCCGCTCGAAGCGCTCGCCAAGGATTTCACCATGATCGCTTATGACCGGCGCGAAGCCGGACAGTCGGGCGGCCGCGTCGAGCCGCACACCTGGCGCATGTGGGCCGCGGAAGCGGTCGGTCTGCTCGATCACCTCGACATCGACCGCGCGTGGGTCATTGGCGGCTGCATGGGCGTGTCGGTCGCCTCCGCGATGGGCGCGCATTTTCCCCAGCGCTGTCTGGGGCTCATCATGCACTGGCCCGTCGGCGGCTTTCGCTGGCGCGCCAAAGGTCATCTCAACTTCAACAGACATATCGCGTTCGCGCGCGCCAACGGGCTTGCCGCGGTCGCCGCGCGCGCGAAAAAAGCGACCGGCTTCTGGGCTGATCCCGAATCGGGACCGTGGGCGGCCGTGCTCGCGCATGATGAACCGTTTGCCGCGAAATACGTTAAACAGGACCTCGAACAGTATCTGGCGATCGCCGCCTACAGCCGCGATACCTTGTTCGACGACACGATGCCGTCGGGTGCGACCGGTGAGCAGCTGATGGCGATCAAGCTGCCGTCGTTCATCATGAGCGGCGACGACGCCTCGCACTCGACGTCGTCCGCGCATGCGTTGCGCGAACTAATCCCGGGTTCGGTAATGTCCCCGCTGATGCCGCCGCAGCAAAACCCGGCCACCGTCGCGGCGTGGATACGCGACTCCGTGGCATCGGTCAAATTGAAGTAATCATGCCTACGTTGCGTTATCGCCTCGTCAACGTATTCGCGGAGAGCCCGCTCGCGGGCAACCCGCTGTGCGTGTTCGAGGACGGCAGCGCGCTCGACGGCGCGACGATGCAGGCGCTCGCGCTGCAATTCAATTTATCCGAGACGACATTCGTCCTGCCGGCGACCACCGCGGACGCGACGGCGCACGTGCGCATTTTCACGCCGGGATTCGAAATGCCGTTCGCCGGACATCCGACGCTGGGCACCGCGCACGTCGTGCGCGATCTTTTGAACGCGGGCGACGAGGTGCGGCTCCAGATGCAGGCGGGCATCATCCCCGTCACTGCGCGGGGTGACGAGTGGACGCTGAAAGCCAATGCGCCGCGCACGCACGTGCCGCACGCCTCGCGCGCGGAATTTGCCCGCATGCTGGGCCTCGATGCAACCGAAGTGCTTGACGGCTCGCTGTGGGTGGACACCGGCTCGGAGCAACTCATCATGCCGCTCGCTTCCGCCGGCGCGGTCGAGCGCTGCCAGCCGAGTGCAGAGCTCCTGATGAAATATTCGGTGGGCAACAAGCGCAACGGTCTGGCGTACGTGTGGGCCCGCATCGACGATGCGAACATCCGCGCGCGCTTTTTCTTTACCAAGTACGGCAGCGTAATCGAAGACCCGGGTACCGGTTCGGCCTGCGCCAATCTCGGCGGCTGGCTCATTGCGCACGGCAAGCCGCTGCCGCTCGCGGTCAAAGTTTTGCAGGGCGACCAGGTCGGCCGGCCGTGCCGCCTAGGCCTCAACGTCGACGCGGACCGCAACATCTTCGTGTCGGGCCGCGTGATCGCGCTGGGGCGCGGCGAAATCGCGTTGTAAGCCGGCGGCGCCGGTCAACCGCGCCGGACCACATTCGCGTTCGGCCGGTCGGACACGATGCAGCCGTCGACGAGTTCGATAATGCGGTCGCAGCGTTGCGCGAGCCGGGGATCGTGCGTGACGATCAGGAAAGTCGTTTGTGTCGTTTCATTCACGCTGCGCATAAGTTCGAACACGCCGTCCGCGGCTTTGGTATCGAGGTTGCCCGTCGGCTCGTCGGCGAGCACCAGCACCGGCTGCATGACGAGCGCGCGCGCCACCGCGACGCGCTGCTGCTGGCCGCCCGAAATGTCGTTCGCCCGATGGTCGCGCCACGGCGTCAGTCCCACCTTGTCGAGCAGTTCCGCGGCCGCCTGCCGCATTTCGCCGTCGGGCCACCCGCGCGCGGCAAGCGCCGGCATCATGACGTTCTCGAGCGCGGTGAATTCCGGCAGCAGATAGTGATATTG
>CAZEAX010000522.1:0-3453 GCA_964510405.1 uncultured Streptomyces sp.
TGGCGTTACCACCTGTCATCGTCAGAGAACCCGCAATGGTCGGACTGAATGAACCCGCAGAAACAATTGATGCACCGGCATCAGCGCTCAAATCGAGATTCGACGCCGACAGCCCGGTGAAGGCGACACTCGTACCCCCTTGCATGATTACGTTACCCAGATTACTCACGTTGAGGGCGACGGCGCCGCCACTGAACTGGGCAACCGCGGTCGCTTGCGCGGTCACACTTGCCCCCGCGTTAACGGTGGCCGATCCACCGGTCACGGTGAGTCCGCCTGCACCGATAAAAGCACTCAAACTTCCGCTTCCGTTGATTTTCGCGTCCGCTTTCAACACTTGCGGCGTCGCCCCACCTACGACGCTGGTGCCGCCAGTAACGACGACTGCATGAACTGGTGTAATCGACGATCCAATGTTGACGTTGCCGCCACTGATCAACGCCTCGCTGCCTGAAATGGCCGTTGCAGTGCCTGCCGTAACGTTAACGTCGTTCGTCATATTCAGATTGATGTTTCCGCCCGCGACCAGATTCTCGCCAACTGCAGACTGATTGATGCCGGCGATGGAACACGCCGGCAGCGCGCCACCGTTCAGGCCGCAAATCGTGAAATTGCGGCCGGCGAAGTTCACATCGCCGAGCGTATGGACGTCATAATTGCCTGCCAGAACGATGTCGCCGGTACCGCTCGCCGGCGGATTGACCGTATTGTTATTCATCGATACCGGCGTGTTCGCGGTGACCGTGAAGTTGGTCCCCGCCCCCATGTATATCGCGCCGGCGATGGTCACGTTGTTCGTCGCGGTGAACGACAATGTATGATTGAACGGTACCGCAGCAGTGCCGATGCTTCCGCTTCCCAGCGGGCTGAAATCGACGTTCCCGTTGCCCGCGACAAAATCGCCCGCCACGAAATTCAACGACCCGCCGGGATTTCCGCTGTTGATCTGCGCGTTCGTAATGCCGGCGAATCCAGTGAACGTCACGTTGCCTTGCGCCTGGAATGTCAGATTGCGCGCCGACAATCCCGGACCGACGATATTCACGGAGCCCGGCGTAAAGAACGTAAAGTCGTTGACAGTACCGACACCGGAAATGTTGGTTCCGCCGGAGTCCGTATAGAACAACGGACCGTCCGCATAGTTGATCGCCGGCGGATTGATCAGGCCCAGGTTGGTAATGATCGGATTGCCGCCGTTAAACGTCTTCGAATTGAAGAACGGTTGCGACGGCACGGCACCGCTGTCCGGGCACCCGTTGTAGGGGCACGCGAAGAGATTAATAGCGCCCGAGGTATTCTGCGGATTTGCGACATTCAGAACAATCGACGCGCCGCCGTTACCCTGGCCACCCGTGCCGTGCAATGTAATCACTGTCAGATTGTTATCGACGAGGCGGCCATTAATGGTTTGCGAAATGCCCGTCACGTTCGTCACGGTCGGGTTGGGCGAAGCGGCGACTAGCAGCATGTCCCCGCCGGCCGTAGCGTTTACCGTGGCGTTGAGTATGATCTGCGCATTGTCATTGGCCACCGTCGAGGTCGCCGGATTGAGCATGTTGGCGGTCAGCAATCCGGGGCCCGTACCGGCGACCAGCTCGATATAAGTGCTCGAACTGACCGGCCCATTCACGGTGACATTGTCGGCCGCATGCAGACGGACGTCGCCGGTTCCGGCAGCGATGCTAGACCCGGCGCCGACCGTGATATTGGCCGCGGTGCCGTTGTTGTTCGCGGTAAATACAATCGGGCCGTTGCTGCTTGAAACCGCGACAGTACCGGTGTTGATCGAGCCGTTCACAGTCGACAACCACACCTTGCCGCCCGGCGTGGTGTTCTTGTAGTTATTTACCAGCGTCACGGATTTCAGATTATTGATAACAAGGTCGCCGCCTCCGCTATTAGCGGCATTCAGGAAGTTGACGTTTGTTTGTAACGGAGCACCGACAGAACCAATCCCCCCCGATTGAATGATCGTATAGTTATTCGCAGTAATCAGGCCGGAAACCGGGTTGCCCGTTATCGAGCCCGGGGTGTCCATATTAATGGAAGGTCCGCCAACCGCATTGGCGGTCAATTGCGCGTTGACTACTATCCCGCCTTGATTCTGTATCAACAGCGTTTGTGCAGTGGAATTATTGATATTCGCATTGCCGTCAACGGTAATAGTGCCGGTATGCGTTGCCCCACCAATCGTCAACTGACCCGTGGTGTGGACAGTATTGATTTCGTTTTGCGAGAGGCCGAGCGCCGCGAGTCCGCCACCGATATTGATCGGCTGTGCAAGCGTGGCCGACGACAAGGTCACCAGTCCGCCGCCCGCTGTAATGGTACCGCCGCCTCCGCCGACCAGATTCATGTCGTCCGCCATGATGCTCACCGGCGCTGCGGTCGAATTGTTGCTGATGACCGAATTATTTACGATCGTGCCGGTGCCGCCGTTGATGGAAACTCCGATCACTGCATCCGAACCGCGGATTGTCGAGTTATTGGTCAATCCCAACGTATTCAAGGTTGCGCCCGCGTTTAACGCGTCAACCGTATTATTGACGGTGAGCAACCCGCCCGTTGTAATCGTGATGTTGTCGCCCGCCAGACCGCGGCTGGTAACGCCCGTGGTCGTCGGCGTAAAGTTCCCGGACGCCGTCACCGTGCCGATCGTGAGCGCATTTGCATCGTGATAGACGATAGTGCCGGCACCGCTGTTGTTCGCGGCAAGCAACACTGCGTCGTTGGTTGCCGAGTTTGCGTTAATGCCGGTCGCCGCACGCATGCCAAAATTGTTGGCGACAATCTTGCCTGCGGTTTGATTGATATTCGCGCCGGTTACGAGCAACACGTCGCCGGCGCCGGCCCCGGAAGTCAAGTCGCTGCTCAATGTCAACGTGCCGGCGCCGTTTTTGATATCGATAGTCCCGCCCGCCGTCGATGCCGCCACCGCGCCCGTGCCCGTGAAATTCCCCGTTGCCGCAACGTTGTTCAATGTCACCGCGTCCGTGTCCTGGTATTGGATCCCGCCTGCGGTAGTCGTCGCGCCGAAAGTCGTGACATTATTGCTGGCGCTGTTCACGACGATTGCTCCGCCAGCATTGATGCCCAGCGTGCCGGTCGTGATCTTCGCCGCACCCGCTTCGCTGATACCGGTTACCGCCGTCAGATATACATTGCCCGTCGTGTTCGTCGTCACGTCGTTGTTCAGCGTCAACGCACCCGCCGTCAACAGCACGTCCACCGTGTTGCCCGTCGTCGTGCTCGTATCAATGCCGTTGGTCGTGCCCGCGAAGTTGCCCGACGCACCCACCGTCGTCACGCCCAAGGCCTGCGTGTTCTTGAACTGCACGTTGCCGTTCGCCGTCTTCGCACCCAGCACGTTCACCACGTTGCCGTTGTTCGTCACGATGTTGCCCGCACCCGTGTCGTTCATCCCCAGCGTGCCGGTCGTGATCTTCGCCGCAC
>CAZEAX010000523.1:0-3451 GCA_964510405.1 uncultured Streptomyces sp.
CCAGAACGTTGAGCCGTCCTTGCGCACGCGCCAGCCCTCGTCTTCGGAGTGCCCGGCGGCAGCCGTCGCGTCGAGATCCCGCTGCGGCGCACCGCGCTCGATGTCAGGGCGGGAATAGAACCGGGAACTGTGCTGGCCGACGATTTCCTCCGCGCGGTAACCCTGGAGCCGCTCGGCTCCGGCGTTCCAGCTCACCACGCGGCCCTGCGGATCCAGCATCACGAAGGCGCAATCAGATACACTCTCCACGATCAGCCGGAAACTCTCCTCGGTCCACCGCAGTTGCTCTTCAACCTGTTTGCGCGCTGAATTATCGGTAGTGATCAACAGATAGCCGATGATCTTCCCGTCGGCGTCGCGCAGCGCGGTGACCGATACTATCGCCGGCAGGCGGCTGCCATCCTTGCGTATGCAGGTCAGGTCGTAGATGTCTTCAATGCCGCGCGCGGCCTTGAAAACCAGGGTCTCGAAACCCGGTGCCAGCGGCGTGGCAAACTCGCGGCTCAATACGACGGCACGCGCGATCACTTCCAGACGATCGGAAAAGTGGGCCGGCGTTGCCTTGTTCACCATGTCGGCGGCGGCGTAGCCAAGCATGCGCTCGGCGCCGACATTGAATAATTGAATGATGCCCTTCTCGTCCGTGGCGATCATCGAGAAGGTGGCGCTGTTGAAAACCGCGCTTTGCAAGGCGTCCGTTTTAAGCAGGGCCGCTTCGCGCCGCATCTCGATGCCGGCAACGTCGATGCCGACGGCCTTGTCCAGGCTGGGCGTAGCAAGTTCGTTCGCGGGCATGGCACGAGCTCCGTTCAAATCGTGAAAAGTTCGTTCCGGCGAGGGTGCAAGCGACACATTCCCGCACAAGCATCATCTATTCCGCTGGCAATCAGCGCATAGACTGCAACTTATACCCCTGACACCTCAATATGCTCTGTGCGACAGCGCACACAACCGGAAAGTGGCCGCCAATCCCGCGACAGGCGGGGCCGACAGGCGGAACTGCCGCGTTGAAAGTCCGCGACGATTTCGCAAGTCCGGCGAACCGGCCTCGCCTTCGCGCGCAATGCACGCAGGTCCCGCGGCAGCATATGTTCGACACCGCACAGAGGCGCGCGAGGAGAATGCCTAACATGATAAATATCGGATTACTTCGCGGGAAAGTCCCCGCAACGCCAGACGGGCAAGCGCCGATTTCAGGCTGTCTGCCGCGAGGCGGGATTGGATTGTCAATCGATGTCCGGGATTGACTGCAAGCAAACGTTACCTGCCCGTTCACGCCGACCAGCCGGTGAGGCAGCGTCCTGCATGGCCGCGGTGTCCCGGCGACGGACGCATGAATTCCTGGTTATCTTGAAATCGCGCCAATGAAAGCAATCGATCTGCTGCTGCAATACTGGGAACAATTCGCAAGATATCTGGCGTATTCCCGCTATTGCACTGACCATGACATTCAGACCGCCGTTTGCCGCGACTTCTGGACGTGGGCAGTCTATGCCGCCATTGGCTTCGGTCTGCTGATTGCTCTGGTCATCGGCAAAAAAACTCTGCGCGAACAGCTTGAGTTTCGGCGCAACGGGAAGCGGCTGGCGGCGCGGAAAATCGTGGCCGACGACGAAGCAATGGCGCAGGCAAAGCCGTACGTCGGCGCCGCCCCGGGCGTCGAACTTTCACAGGGTGAACTCGCCGCAGCGATCAGGGAAGGCATCAAGGCGCGCAGCGACGCAGCTTCCGGCAGCGTTTCCCGGCGAACCACCGCAAAGTCCAAAATCTCCCCCATGCGCGAACTTGGGACGATCATGCGGGATCTCACCTCGACGATCCGGCAGGCGGCAACAGCGCGTGCCCTCGCGTTTCCCGGGGGAGCAACCGACAAGCAGGGCGACCACGCATCCGAATCCTCCCCGGTGCGGGAACTCGCGACCATCATGCTTACCGACATGGTCGGCTACAGCGGATCGATGGAAGTCAATGAACACCGGACCTATGAAAAATTGCTCGCGCACAATGAAATCGTGCGTGCCTCAATAGCGAATTACCGGGGCCGTGAAATCAAGACTATCGGCGACGCCTTTCTCGTGATTTTTCGCAGCGCGCTCGATGCGGTTGACTGTGCGCTTGCAATTCAGCGCGCCTTCACCGAATACAATGCCGACAAGGACGACGCCGATAAAATCCTGCTCCGCATCGGGATACATCTCGGCGATATTCTGATCACGCAGAACGACGTGTTCGGCGAAGGCGTCAACATTCTTGCCCGCATCCAGCCGCTGGCGCAGCCGGGAGGAATTTGCGTGTCGGAGGCGGTATTCATACACGTACGCAAGAAGTTCGAGCTCAAGGTCGAGCGCATCGGGAGCGCCGATCTGAAATTGAAGAACATCGCCGTCGCGCCCGACGTCTATCACCTCAACATGGCCTGACACAAACGACGCGACAGCGATCACGAAGCATTCATCGGACCCGTTTTCGTTTGATCCCGTCACGGTCCCGCCGCGAATCGAATCCGCTTGTCGCGACGTGAACGGCCGACCATCGCGTTCCCGCACTTTGCGTACGCCAGCGAACAGAGCGCAGCGGGAAAAAGTGCGATAAACGCAATGCCTGCCGCGGGTCGTCAGGCGACCGCGCGACGAAAGTCGCCTACCGGCCGCTGGCACGCGTACGACCAGCATCGTTTCGGGCAGCGGGTTCGCGCCCGCAGGTTCATTCTCATGCCACCTCACAAATCTATTGCGCCTTATGCAACGACGTTTGAATCGACATCGAATCGGGCGGCAAAGAGGCATCGCCATGATTTTGGTCGTGCTGCTGGTCGGCTTCGCTGCGGGCGTCGCGCTATTCAGCTTTTACAGTCCCAACACGATTGCGCAGCAAAGCGCCCAGAAGACTGCCGACGCACTGGCGCAGGCGAAGCTGGCGTTGATCAACTACGCCGTATCCGCGCCGCATTCTGCCATTCCCGCTGATGGCAGCACGCGACCAGGCGAGCTGCCGTGCCCCGACCGCAACAACGACGGCTGGGATAACGACGGCGCATGCGCCGCCGGGGAACTCGGGCGCGTGCCGTGGAAGACGCTCGGCATCCCGGATCCCATCGATGCCGGCGGAGAAACCCTGTGGTACGCGGTTTCCGCCGCGTTTCGCACACAACCTTCGAATCTTGCGGCGATCAATAGCGACACGCGGGGTACTCTCACGGTGTTCGCAAGCAACGGTGTTACCGCGCTCACCACCGAGGCGGCCGCGGTGATCTTTGCACCCGGCCCGGCACACGGCGTTCAAACGCGCGCCAGCGCGAACCTGAACCTTGTCGCCCACTATCTCGAAACCGCTGCGGGCATCAATAACGCGATCGCCAACGGCCCCTTTGTCCAGGGAGCGCACTCGAGCAACTACAACGACCAGCTGGCTTTCATCACGCCAGACGAGTTCATCCCTGCGGTGGAGATGC
>CAZEAX010000524.1:0-3445 GCA_964510405.1 uncultured Streptomyces sp.
GCAATGACCGCGATTTTCGGTATCAGGTCGTTGATCCGCGGGTTGTCGAAGTCGCGCAGCCCGCCATAGCTGATTGTTCCCGTGGCCCACGTAAGCGCCGCGCAGAAAGGAGCGCTCATCAGCGTCTGCGCCGCGCTGGTGAAAGGACCGCTGTACTTCGTGCCGATGAATTCGGCTTCGTACGGATTGAGCCGGATTTCGATGCGCGCGGGTTCCTTGCCGCGAAGCGATTCACGCATTTCGGCAAGCCCCTTCGCCACCCCGCGGACGATCTGGCAGGCCGGATATTCCTTGTAAGTAACGTTTTCGATTTAAAAGACCTTGCCTAACGCCTCCGTTACGCGCCGTCCGTAGTCAACGCCCTGGCGAGCATAGGTGCTGTAGAAGCCGGCCCGGCCCGTGAATGCGAGCAATCCCGCTTCGGCGCCGCAAGCGGCCAGGTCCGCCGTGTAGATGCCGTTTCTTGCCGCAAAACCCGCCTGATACGGAGATTCTTCGGTGCCGGATTCTACGTATTGACGCAGCCCGCCAGCGAAGTTGGTCGCGAGGCAGATCGCATGGCACATCTGCGCGGCGGAAAAATCGCGGATGCGCGAACTGGCCACGGTTGCCCCGAACACGCCGTAGCAAGGCGAAGTGCGAAAGCCGCGCAGGCTCAAATCGGCATAGTGATCACGCCCGATTCTCAGCGCAGTTTCATAGCCCGCGACGACAGAGGCGAGCAGCGTCGCGCCGGACGCCCCATGAGCTTCGGCGCTCGCCAGGGCCGCAGGAATGACCACACCTCCCATATGTCCGCAAAGATGCGAATCGCCTTGCGCGCGTCCGGACATGAGCACGGCATTCGCGAACGCCGCCGAGCCTGGCGCGAGACGCTTGCCATCGATCAGCCGCGTTGCCGCTTCGCCTCCGGACTCGGTGGCGCTGGTCGCGATCAATGCGGGCCTGGCTTTTTTTGTGCCGATGCCCACGGCGAGTGCGTAGAGCATGCACGACTTGGCGGTCGCAACGACTGACGGCGGCAGATCCTCCAGTTGGAACGACGAAAAATAACGGGCAAGTTCCGGAATATCCATCGCGTCAGCAGCTGTCTTTTCCATTCAATCCCCCGGGCAATGAATTAATCGTTGCGGATGCCTTTTTCCACTATCAGCTTGCCGAGCTTGTCCATCTCGGCTTTTACGGTGACTCCCAGCTCCTCCGGCGTGCTGCCAACGGTCTCGACTCCGGAGTTGAACAAGCGCGCCTTGATTTCCGGCTTCTGAAGCGCGCGTTTCATTTCGTTGTTGAGCAGATTGACCACGGCGGGCGGTGTTCCTCCGGCCGCGAAGAAGCCCTGAATCGAAGTTGCCTCGTAACCGGGCAGCCCGGATTCGGCGACCGTCGGCAATCCCGGTGCGAGCGCCGATCGCCTGGCGCTGGTCACGGCGAGCCCCCTGAGTTTGCCGCTTTGCATAAAAGGAATCGCCGATGCGGCGATCGAAAACATGACGTGCACTTGCGCGGCGAGCAATGCATTGAGCGCGGGGCCCGTTCCGCGATACGCGACCCGCACGAGCTCGACCTGCGCCAGCGATTTGAAAAGTTCCGCGGCAAGATGGGACGACGAACCGGCCGAACCGGACGCGTAGTTGAATTCACCGGGCCGCGCTTTTGCCGCCGCGACAAGTTCGGAGATCGACTTCACCGGCACGGCGGGATGAACGACGACAATGTTGGGAGAAGTCGTTGCCAGGATCACCGGCGTTAGATTCCTGACCGGATCGTACGCGACGCTCGAGCGCAGAAACGGCGCGAGCCACAACGGGCTGCCATAGCAGACGAGGTTGTAGCCGTCAGGCGGCGACTTGGCCACGATCTCGCCGGCGAGGATGCCGCGGTTGTCGACGATGAAATTCTGCCCGACACTCGTCGTCAGTTCGTGCGCCAGCATGCGCGATGTCAGGTCGTTGCCGCTGCCCGGCTCGGAAGTGACGATGCGGACCGGCTTTTCCGGGTAGCCGCGCGCCGCGCCGCCCGCGCCCGCGGCCGCTCCGGCCACGAGCGCGGAAACGATCGGCAGGACCAAACGCAGGTGAATGAGTGTCATCGTTGGACTTGGTGCGGGGAGCGGACATTCTTGTATTCTATTTGACGATTGTCAAGTAACCGGCGTGCAACGATCCGCGGCCGTCTATTTGACGTTCGTCAAATAACGACTTAACATGCAACGTTCGCAGAACCCGTTCCCCGCCGCGCCGCGGCGCCACCGCCATCTTTGCAGGAGACACGACCATGCCGTTAAAAAAGCTGGGTATGCACTGGTACATGACCGACGAAGAGGTGCTCGCCCTGCGCAAGCAGCTCGATGATTTGCGGGCGAACGGCGTCTACAAGCCGGGCAAGTGGTATCTGAGCGGCTTTAATCGCAACCCCGCGGCGTTGGGCCAGACGTTGCCCGACCACATGCCGAAGAAGGTCGTGCTCAAGGACATTACCCTGCGCACCGCCGAGCAGACGCCGGGCATCATTCTGGATCCGAAACAGCGATTGCGCCTGCTCAAGGGCTCGCTCGATGTCGGCTGCAAGTCGTTCCAGATCACCTATGGGCTGCACCGCCACCCGCCGGAGCAGTTCCGTGATGAAATCAATTTCATCAAGAACATATGTCCCGACGCGAAAATCGAAATCGTCGGCGGGCACAGCAGGGAAGCGATCGAAAAAATGGCCGAGCTCGGCGCCAACACGATCAGCCTGCAGGGTCCGGCCAACTTCGGCATCAGTGCGTTCTACGGCGCCGGGGATACGCCGCGGCTCGCGTGGGAAGGCAAGGACTGGCGCAAGGTCGTCAACCCGCCAAAGAGCATGGAGCAGCTGCTCGAGCGCAACAAGCCGCTGATCGACTACGCGAAGGCGCGCGGCATGGAAGTCAAGGCGAGCCTCAACATGCTGCACTACGCCGACGAGGAAGGCATTGCGCGGTTTTCGCGCGAAATGACCAACGCGGGCGCGGAATACATCGCGCTGCACGACGGCCCCGGCGGCATGGGGCCGCAAGCGGTCGCCTATGCGGTGACGATTGCAAAGAAGGCCGCGCCGACAGCGAAGATCGCGATGCATCTTCACGATACGTTCGGCTTGGGCGTCGGTGTCAACGTCGCCGCCATCCAGGCAGGCGCCGAAATGCTCGAGACGGCCATCAACGGCTATTGTTGCGCCGCCGGGCAGGCCGACCTCGGCCAGATGGCCGCCGTGCTCGAGATCATGTACGGCGTCGATACCGGCATCAAGCTCGACAAACTTACGGAATTGCGGCGGCTCGGCGAGGAAATCACCGGCATCAAGGTGGCAGGCAATCATGCGATCACCGGCGACCGCTACTTCGTGTGGTCCGGCAACAACGGCGTCGCGATGGAAGGGCCGATTCTGGAATATCCGACATTCAGTTCGACGGTCGGACTTTACC
>CAZEAX010000525.1:0-3445 GCA_964510405.1 uncultured Streptomyces sp.
ATGCTCGAATGCCAGTCCATGATCGAGCCGCAGGCCAAGAAGCGCGGCATCCGCATGAGCTTTCCCCGCTTCGGCGAGCCGTGCTTCGTCAACGCCGACCGCACGCGCGTCAAACAGATCCTCATCAACCTGCTGTCCAATGCGATCAAATACAACCAGGCGGACGGCACCGTGGTCGTCGAGTGCGCCGCGAACCCGCCGGACAGTTTCCGCATCAGCATCAGGGACACCGGCGCCGGCTTGCCGCCGGAAAAACTCGCGCAGTTGTTCCAGCCGTTCAATCGTCTCGGGCAGGAGGCGAGCGCCGAGGAGGGCACGGGCATCGGTCTGGTGGTGACCAAGCGCCTGGTTGAATTGATGGGCGGCGCGATCGGCGTGGAAAGCACCGTCGGGGCGGGCAGCGTGTTCTGGGTCGACCTCAATTCCGCCGCGCCACCGTCGTTCACCAACGGTGAATTCGAAACTGCCGCATCCGCGCCCATGCAGGTGGCGAGCGGAGCGCCGCGGCATACGCTGCTATATGTCGAGGACAATCCGGCGAATCTGAAGCTGGTCGAACAGCTGATCGCGCGCCGCCCCGACCTGCGTCTGTTGACCGCGATCAACGGTAATCTGGGCATCGAGCTCGCGCGCACGGCGCAACCGGAGGTCATCCTGATGGACATCAACCTGCCCGGCATGAGCGGGACCGAAGCCATGCAGATCCTGCGGCATGACCCGGCAACGTCGCATATTCCGGTTCTTGCGCTGAGTGCTAATGCAATTCCACACGATATCGAGCGCGGCCTGGAGGCGGGTTTTTTCCGCTATGTCACCAAGCCCATCAAAGTGGACGAATTTATGGCGGCGCTGGATGTGGCACTCGAATTCGCAGGGACTTTGATAGAACTGCGCCGGATTCCCGCCGGCCGCGGCGAGAAGCCACCGGTCAGGGCACCCGAACCCGGGGCTGCGTTAGCCGACTAACCGCAGTCATCCAATCTTCAATTTTCACAGCTCGTTGTCGACCGCGACGATCGAGAACAGTTTGACCTTCAACCGCTGGCCGTTGCTGCGCGCCGGTTCGCGGTCGTAGTCGATCATTGCGCCGTTTTCCTGGGTGCGCCATGCCAGGAGCGGGGATTTTCCCGTGCCGGGCTTGCTCAGGATGAGTTCATAACTGTTCGGCGGACTGGCCATTGCCTCAAAACGCGCGGCCGCCTGCTGCGCGAGCGCAGGGCTGTCGATGATCAGGCCGATCTCGGTATTGAGATGCATGGAGCGCTGATCGAAATTCATCGACCCGACGAACAGCCGCTGGCGGTCGAACACAAACAACTTCGCGTGCAATGAATAATTTCCGAAGCGGGATATTTTGGCGGTCTCCCCGCTGCCCCGCGTATTGCCTAGCAGCGAGCGTATTTCGTAAATGCCCACGCCCATCTCAAGCAACGGCAGCCGATAGTGTTGCATATAGCCCGCCTGGGCGAGCAACACTGTCGATGCTTCGAGCGAACTCGTCAGCACGCGCACGGTCACATTGCGCTTGCGCAGATCGGAAAAAATCTCCATGCCTTCCGGCCCCGGTATCAAGTATGGCGTGATCATCAGCAACTCGGACTGCACGGCCGTGACCGCGGCGGCCACGGGCTTGTGCATGAGCCTGCCCACCATCTCGCCTTTTTCCACCTTCTTTTTGTCCGGGCTGTCGTAAACCAGTTGCGCATGCGCCCAAACCAGCGGCAACCTGCCGGCAAGTATTCCGGCCAATGGCTCGCCCTTTGCGATGCGGCTCGCGTAGTCAGTGCCGTCCTCTTTGACCTGTTCGCGATGCTCGGTCAGTACCTTGCGATATTTGGCGAGCGCCTCATCCGAAGTCATCGCCCCGGTCAGCGCGCGCACCGGAATTGCAATCGCGCAGTTCCAGAACTCGTCGAACGTTCCCGAGAGGCGGTTCACGATGGGGCCCGCGGCAAACACATCGTCGTCCGCCATCTGCGATTCCGGGTCGATCTGGAAATACTGGTCGCCGACATTGCGCCCGCCGACGAGCGCGAGCGAATTGTCGACGACCATCAGTTTGTTGTGCATGCGATAGTCGAGCCGCGAACTGTTGAGCGCAAATTCGAGCCCGCGCTGAAATACCGAAGATCCGCGATAAGCGAACGGGTTGTATACCCTGACCTCGATGTGCGGGTGGGCATCGAGCGCGGCAATTTGCCCGTCGCCCGCGACGGTTTCCCCGTCGTCGAACAGGATGCGCACGCGCACGCCGCGGTCGGCGGCGCGCAGCACCGCTTCGGTCAGCAACTTGCCGGTTTCGTCCGCGCGAAAAATAAAATATTGCAGATCGAGCGTGCGTTCGGCGGAATTGACCATTTGCACGCGTGTCAGAAAGCCGTCTACACCCGCGGTCAGCAGGCGAAATGCGGAAGTCCCCGGGTGTTCGCGCGCGGCAATTGCAAACTGCTTGCCGAAGCGGGTCTCCTCGGGGGTCGCGAGCGCCGACGAAGCGGTCCTGGGATAGCCGGAACCGGGCGGCAGCGACGCGCAGCCTCCGGCGAATGCGGCGACGAGTATGAGCGCCAGGCAGCGGGATGCCATGCTTTGAACGGCGGAGGCAAGTCGTGGATTGCAGGCGGACGCCGCCGATGATATTTGCGTCATCATTTCACACCTCGAAAATCTCTTGCGATGGCCGTATCGCCGGCGGGCGGGAGCGCCGAATGCACGCATTCCCTTCCGTGCGACCGCGACGCGTAAATGTTTGGCGGCGATACATTTGTACCGCTGTCATTATCGTTCGCAGAGCGGCGGACCGTCTGTTCGACAACTCACATACCACCGCAGCGTCAACGCGGCGCGCGCTGCAGCGCCATCAGGCTGCCGTTATTGCTTGTTCGCATTTGCAACAGAAGGAAATACATCGGTCCACCGGCAGGGAGCCGCGCGCCAGTTTTTCACGAGCGTGGCCGCTTTGGCGCGGTCTCTGGCCGTTGCTTGCGCCGTGATCTGATCGCGCAATTCAGTCGCGTCCTCGTCGCCCTGGGTGGCCGCGAGGGTCGCCCACATCAGGGCAATGCCAAGATCAGTCTGGACGGTGTCGACGAGCGCACTTGCGCGCAAAGCGATATGCAGGCCGTGAATCGGGTGTCCTGAATAGAGTTGCGCAAGGCGCAACTGCGCCGGACCGTAGTCCTGCCGCGCCGACTTGCAATACCAATACGTCGCCTTGGGGTTGTCGTAGACCGTCAGGTTGTCCATCGGGCCGCCGCCATGACAACAATACGTATTGCCGAGTTTGTACTCGGCAACAGGGTCTCCGGTCACCGCTTCCGCATGCAGCGGGTCGCGCCGTGCGGCGTCGTAGCCCTGCTGCGCGCCTTCGACCAGCGGCGTATAGCAGCCCTGCAGCAGCGGCGGCAACACGAACACACAGAGCAGAGCGAAGTATTTCACGGGGGCG
>CAZEAX010000526.1:0-3433 GCA_964510405.1 uncultured Streptomyces sp.
TGGTAGTCGTAGACGTTGTACGCGGTGCCGCGGCCGAGGCCGACGACGAGGCGGCCCTTGCTGATGTTGTCGATCAGCGCCATCTGCTCGGCCATGCGGACCGGGTGGTGCAGCGACATCTGCGCGACCGCGAAGCCGATCTGGATCTGCTTCGTGCTCGACGCCAGCGCCGCCGCGAAGGTGACCGGATCGACGTAGGCGCAGATGCCGTCGAAGTGGTGTTCCGCAAGCCACAGCATTTCCATGCCGAGCTCGTCGCAGAGCTGCGCCTCGCGCAGCGTCTCCTCGATCACCTGGTGGTCTTTTTTCGGGTCCATCGATGCAGGGAACAGGAAATTGCTGAATTTCATGTCGCGTTCTTTCTCGTTGTGGTGAACGGGGCGGCGCGGCCGCTTCTAACCGGCGTGCATTTACAAGACGCGCTTCTAGTCTACGTGGATACCGGCGGCCTTCACGAGCTCGGTCCACTTGTCGATTTCGGCGCGGATCAGCTTGTCGAACTGCGCGGGCGTGTTGCCGACGGGATCGAGTCCCTGCGTGCCGAATACTTCGGCGAGGCTCGGCTGCGTGAGGATCTTGACCATTTCGCGGTTGAGCCGGTCGACGATCGCGCGCGGGGTTTTCGCCGGCACGACGATGCCCTGCCAGTTCTGCACTTCGAATCCCGGCACGCCGGATTCGGCGACGGTCGGCACGTCCGGCACCGTCTTCGAGCGCTTCGCAGTGGTGACGGCGAGCGCGCGCAACTTGCCGCTCTTCACGAACGGCAGCGGCGGCGGCATGGTGCTGAACATGATCTGCACCTGTCCCGCGAGCAAATCCGTGAGCGCCGGCGCGGTGCCCTTGTAGGCGACGTGCACGATATTTATTTTCGTGACGTGCTTGAAAAGTTCGCCCGTCATGTGCAGCGACGACGCCACGCCAGCCGAGCCGTAGTTGAGCGTGCCGGGTTTCGCGCGCGCGAGCGCGATCAATTCGCGTACGTTGGTGGCCGCAACCGCAGGATGCACGACCACTATGAATGGCGAGGTCGCGAGCAGCGTCACGCCCGCGAAATCGCGCGCCGGGTTGTACGGGAGATTGGGCCGCAGCGCCGGATTGTGCGCAAGCCCGCCCATGCTGCCGAGAAACAGCGTGTAGCCGTCGGGATCGGCGGTTGCCGCGAGCTGTCCGCCGATCAGGCCGCCCGCGCCGCCGCGATTGTCGACGACGAACTGCTCGCCCATAGCTTCGGTAAGCCGCGCCGACATCGCGCGCGCGAGGATGTCGTTTCCGCCCCCTGGAGGGAAGGGGACGATAACTCGTACAGGATGGTCAGGATATTTTGTCGCGGGAGCGGACGCCTGTGCGAGTAACACGGGGGCCGCGTCCGACTCGCGGACGTTCGCATCCCGCAAGCGGGAGCCCTGCTCGCTGCTCGCGTCCAGCCCGCCCTGCGGGAAGGGGACGATTACCCGCACCGGATGGTCCGGATAATTACCCGCTGCCGCTTGAGCGGACGTCGCCACGCCCGGCGCGCAAATCAAGGCACACAATATGCCGTACTTAAAACGGGTATTCATACGGTGTTGCTCCTCCTGCAGAATCGCGCCGCTATTTTCGCACGATAATGTAAGCTCGGCATGAGCCAGAGGGTCTGCGCGGAGAGGTGATGCGAAAGTTCGGTATAGGCATAACGGTACTAGTGGGGTGCATCGGCATAGTCCACGCTCAGGATTTCCCAACGCGCGCCATACGTATCGTCGTCCCATTTCCTCCAGGGGGTGCCGCGGACATCATTTCGCGCACGCTCGCGCAGCCGCTGACCCGCGCGCTCGGGCAGAGCATAGTCGTCGAAAACCGGCCGGGTGCCAATACGGCGATCGGGGCCGAAGTCGTGGCGCGGGCGCCTGCTGACGGCCACACGCTGCTCACCATCGCGCCGAGCTTCACGATCAACCCTTATGTGCGAGCGAAATTGCCGTACGACACTTTCAAGGATTTTTCCGGCGTCACGCGCTGCGTGTCCAATGCGATCGTCATCGCGGTGCACCCGTCACTGCCGGTGAAGTCGGTGAAGGAGTTGATTGCGCTTGCGCGCGCGCATCCCGGCGAACTCACGTTTGCCACGGCGAGCATACTGGGCGGGCAGCGGATTGCCGGCGAATTGTTCCGCGAAACCGCCGGCATCAACATCGTCAACGTGCCCTACAATGGCGGCGCGCCGGCGACGACGGCCGCGATGGGCGGTCATACCAGCATGCTCGTTTCGAACGTCGTGGAAAGTGCGCCGCACGTTTTGACCGGCAGGCTGCGCGGCATCGCGGTGACTTCGCTGGCGCGTTCCGACGTGTTGCCGGACGTGCCGACGGTGGCGGAGTCCGGCTACCCGGGTTTCGAGGCGCTGAACTGGTTCGGCATGGTCGCGCGTGCGGGCCCGCGGCCGGCGATCGAGCGCCTGGGCGCGGAAATCGCGCGCGCGATGGAGTTGCCCGAGGTCAAGGACCAGATGGCGCGGCAAGGGATGGCGCCGGCGACGATGAGTCCCGACGCTTACGACGCATTCCTGCGCGCGGAAGGGCAGCGCAACGAACGCATCATCAAAAGTTTGAAATTGAAAATCGAATAGAACGACGGGAACAAGGGGAGAAACATGCGCGATGACGTTGAACACTTACGCTCCCGCTGGACGCCGGAACTGACCGCGGCGGCGATCGGCGCTCTGAAGGGGCAGCCCGTGGATGCGAAGCTGCCGGTGATCGCGCACGGCGGGCGCGATTATCTCGATCTGCGCGGCATCCGCATCGAGCAGACTCAGCTCGACGATGCCGTCATCCGCCACGCGAACCTGCGCTGGTCGTCATTTCGCGACGTCGGCCTGAAGGGCACGCGGTTCGTCGAATGCAATCTGAGCCACGCCGCATTCAACGAGTGTTATTTCCGGCGCACGCTGTTCAATAAGTGCGACATCGTGAACGCCCGGTTCGAGCGCAGCGAGTTCTCGCACGCGAGCATCGACGATTGCCGGCTCGATTTCGCGTCGTTCCGCGAATGCGAAATCACGCTGCAGACGGTGCGCTTCCGCGAGGATGCCGATCCGCACGTGCAGGCGCGCGTGTGCCGCAACCTGAAGCTCAACGCGATGTCGATGGGTCACTTCGCCGACGCCGGCGAACTTACGTTCATGGAGAAAACCTACGAGCGGCACGAGCTTTATCGGCACGCGTTCGGGCGCCAGCACGAGACCCTCGGCGGCCGCGTCGAGGCGCTGCGCGCGTGGCTTATGTCGGTCCTGCTCGATCTGCTGTGGGGCTACGGCGAGAAGCCGCGCCGCATCACGCTCGCGATGGCAGCCGGGATCTTTTTCTTCGGCGCGCTGC
Organism: uncultured Streptomyces sp.; assembly: GCA_964510405.1. Lineage (GTDB taxonomy): Bacteria > Pseudomonadota > Gammaproteobacteria > Burkholderiales > SG8-41 > PALSA-1004. Next base: position 3,360 of record CAZEAX010000526.1, read on the forward strand.
AGTACTGGCTCGACGGCATTCCCGGCCAGGGCTTCTGGGCGGACGTCTACTTCAGCGGCATCACGTTTCTGACC
>CAZEAX010000527.1:0-3420 GCA_964510405.1 uncultured Streptomyces sp.
CCCGCTGCCCACAACACTTCGCCCAGGTGGGCCGCAATTTCCGCGTCGGGCCGGATCTCCAATGCCCGCTTGAGAAAAGTAATCGCCGCGTCGCTCTGGTTCATGCGAAAGAGGACCCAGCCCATGCTGTCCATGATGAACGGGTCGTCAGGCGCCAGCTTCAACGCCTGCTCGACCAGAGTATAGGCTTCGTTCAACCGCGTGTTGCGGTCCGCGAACGTATAGCCCAGCGCGTTGTAGGCGTGCGCGTAATCGGGCTTCAACTGGATGACCTTGCGCAAATTGGACTCGAGCACATCTATACGGTCCACTTTCTCCGCCGCCATCGCCTGATCGTAAAGCAGTTCGGGCGAATTCGGGTTCTTGGCGATTGCCTGGCCCAGGAGGTCGAATGCCGCACGATAGTCGCTGGCGTCGCGCAGCAACTGCGCTTCGGCCTGGGTGAATTGCACGCGCTCAGGGCCGTTGCGACCGGCTTCCTGCAAATACTTGCGCGCATCGTCCAGCCTGCCCTGCTTCGCGAGGATACCGGCGTAGCGTGCGCGCGACGGCACGTACTGATCGCCGCCGGTGACGCTCGAGTACCAGCGCAGCGCGTCATCCGAACGCTTGCGCTCCTCGTTGACCTGGCCGAGATAAAACCGCACCGCATCGGGATCCTTGTAATCGGTCTCAAGCGCGTGCTTCAGCTGGGTTTCCGCCAGATCGTAGTCGCTCAACTGCAGCGACAGCAAGGCGACCGCCATCGTGACGTCGGCGTTGTCCGGAAACTCCTTGAGCAACGCCTGGAACTCGCCGCGCGCCTCTGCGTATTTCTTGTCCGTCACCAGCAATCGCGCATAGCTCAATCGTACGTCCATCGCGCGCGGATTGGTTTTGAGGTACGACTGGTAATACGCGAGCGCGTCGGCATTCGAAGTGCGCTGCAATACCAAGCCCTGGAACAGGGCCGCCTGCTCCCAGTCGGCGCGCAACTTGAGCGCCTGGCGTATTTCGTCGAGCGCGAGCGGCGCCTGCCCGGCGGCCCACGCGGCCTGGGCAATGCTGAAATGGGCTTCCGGCACCGCGGGATAAGGCTTGGCGAGATTTTGCGTCAACTGCAATACCGCCGGCTTGTCCGGATGGCGCGCAAGTATCGTGTTCAACTGCATGAAGCCGCTGCCGACATGTTCCTGGTCCGCGGCGAGCCATTTCTCGAGATGCGGCTCGGCATCCGCGAGCCGCGCCTGATTGACCAACAATGCCGCGAGGATCTGCCGCGCCTGCTGGGATTCGGGATCGGCCGCGAGCCAGATTCCCGCGGTTTCCAGCGCCGCGCCAAAAAACCGCGTATTCAAAGCGACTTCGGTCGCGCGCTGGGCAATCCGCGGATCCTTGGTCTCTTTCGTCAATTCAAGAAATGATTGCACGGCAACGTTGTTTTGCCCGCGCTGCAATGCAATTTCAGCCAGCAGCAGCTTGAACAAAACAGCCTGGCTCATGGCCTGGGCCGGCAGCACGGGTTCCTTCACGTTCGGGCGTACGACCACGCGCGGCCTCGGCGCCGCCGCGGCGGGTTGCTCGGGTTGCGCCGGCGTCTCAGCTTGCGGTTGGGTCGGTTGCTGAGCGCAGGCGGCAAGCGCAAGCAGCGAGAACCAGAGGGCTGGCTTGGAAATGTTCATCGGGAAGGCGACTTCGCTCGAAATGTCAGGCGGTAATACGAGTAAGAGCGAATTATAGTTCGCAAGTTCTTCATAAACCGCTACATATTAGGTATATTTAGCGCCCACCACAAGCCGTTCCCGCCGTGCGCGCGACGCACCGAAAACCTTCATGTACTCACCTGCCACCGAGATTACTGTTTCTGCCCAAGGGCTTTCCCGAAATTTCGGCGCCCATACGGCGGTCGCCGGCCTCAGTCTCGAGTTGAAACGCGGCGAAATCCTGGGCTTCCTCGGCCCCAATGGCGCCGGCAAAACCACGACGATGCAGATGCTGACCGGCAATCTTGCACCGTCGCACGGTTCGATCAGTATTTGCGGAATCGATTTGTTCGAGGCGCCGACCGCGGCGAAAGCACGCATCGGTTACCTGCCGGAAACGCCGCCGCTCTACCGTGAACTCACAGTGCGCGAGTACGTGGATCTCGCGGCGCGGTTGCATCGCGTGCCCAAAGATACGCGCGCCATGGCGGTCAGCGACGCGCTCGCAGGTTGCGGGCTTACCGACGTCGCGAAAAAACTGATCGGCACGCTGTCCAAAGGGTACCAACAGCGCGTCGGCATCGCGCAAGCCATCGTGCACCGGCCGGACGTCGTCATACTCGACGAGCCGACAGTCGGGCTCGATCCTAACCAGATCCGCGAAATCCGCAACCTGATCCGCGAGCTCGGCCGCGACTGCAGCGTCATTTTGTCGACGCACATTCTGCCCGAGGTCGAAAGCGTGTGCGACCGCGTGCAGATCCTGCATCACGGCGCGACGGTGTTCAACGACACGATCGCCGCGTTGAATCAGTTTCAAGGCGGGCGCACGATATTGCTCGGTCTCAAGCGCCCGCCGGCGGCGGCCGAACTTTCCGCCATCCAGGGCGTCGCCCGCGTCGAACCGGCCGGCGACGGCATTTTTCGCGTGACCTTCGCCGACGACACCGATCCGACAGACGAACTCGTGCGGCGCGCAGTGGAAAAAGCGTGGGGCCTGCATCAGCTCACCCCGGCGCAGGCGAGTCTTGAAGACGTATTCAGCAGCTTGACGCGCAAGGAAGAACAATCATGACGCAGCCCGCTTGCCCATCATTCGCCAGGATGCCGGAAAAATGATTTTCACGATTGCCCGCAAAGAACTGAAAGCGCTGTTTGCGTCCCCGCTCGCGTGGGTCGTGCTCACTTTCGTGCAGGTGATGCTCGCCTTTGGCTTTTTAAAGCGCATCGACGACTTCATGCAGTTCCAGCCGCGGCTCGTTCAGATGCCGAATCCGCCAGGCATCACCGAACTCGTCGCATCTCCCGTGTATGCGACGCTCGCGATCATTTTTCTCTTTGCGATACCGCTCCTGGCGATGCGCCTGATCGCGGAGGAGCGGCGCAACCAGACGCTCGTGCTCCTGATTTCGGCGCCGATCTCGATGACCGAAATCGCGCTCGGGAAATTTTTAGGCCTGCTCGCGTTTCTGTGCATCCTGGTCGGACTGGCGACGCTGATGCCGTTGTCGCTGCTGCTGGGCGGCCGCCTCGATTTCGGCCTGCTCGCGAGCCTCGTCACCGGCGTTGCGTTGCTGGCCGCCTGCTTTTCCGCGATTGCGCTTTATGCGTCATGCCTCACTGCGCAACCTTTCGTCGCATCGATGATTGCCTTCGGCCTCCTGCTCGGCATGCTGCTCGCGGGTGAAACCGCGGCCGACGGCCTGCGCGGGCGCGGCTGGGCCGTGCCGGCTGAACT
>CAZEAX010000528.1:0-3408 GCA_964510405.1 uncultured Streptomyces sp.
GAAGCCTGTGTTCGCACTGATCGCCGGTCGCAGTTCGCCCGAAGGAGTGACGATGGGGCACGCCGGCGCACTGGTGCATGGCAGCCGCGGCGGCTACGCCGCCAAGAAAGCGGCGCTTGAACAAGCCCGCGCAACGGTGTTCGGCTCGCTCGACGACATGACCAACGGCATCGTCGCGTGGCACGCGGCGCGCGCCACCCGATAATCGCAAGCAGAAAGGAATCTCGACCATGGACTTCAAACTGAGCGACGAGCAACGCGAATTCGTGAGCGTAGTACGCAAGGCCTGCCAGAAAGAATTCGCGCCGCGCGCGATCAAATACCTCGACGGCACCTGGCCGGCGGAAAACATGAAAACGCTTGCCGAGATCGGCGTGCTCGGCATGGCGGTGCCGGTCGAATACGGCGGCTCGGGGCTCGGCATCCTCGACACCGTGCTCGTGCTCGAGGAAATCGGCAAGGTCTGCTACGTGACCGCGATGGCAGTCCTCGGTGAAGTCGGAGTGCAGTGCCGCATCATCAGCACTTATGCCCCGGAATCGATCAAGAAGAAGATACTGCCGCGCGTCGCTACCGGCGACGCCCTGCTCGCCATCTGCATGACGGAACCGAACGCCGGCACCGACGTGCCGAACTACACGACGAATACGGTGATCAAAGGCGACCGCATCGTCGTCAACGGCCGCAAGACGCTGATCAGCCGCGCCGACATCGCGGAAATGTTCGTCGTGTTCACGCGCGTCGACAGCGTGCCCGGCGCCAAGGGCATCGGCTGCGTGCTGATACCGGGCGGCATCAAGGGACTTGTCGCGGAACCCAAATATCACACGATGGGCGGCGAGTACTTGAGCGAAGTGCAGTTCAACGACATCGAGCTGCCGCTCGAAAATCTGGTGATCCGCAGCGACGGCATGAAAAAACTGTTGAGCGCGTTCAACACGCAGCGCTGTTTGAATCCGGCGATCTGTCTCGGCCTCGCCGAAGGCGCGATGGAGGAAGCGGTCAAGTATCTGCGCGACCGCTCGGCGTTCGGCCATCCGATCGGCGACTTCCAGGGCATGCGCTGGAAAGCGGCCGACATGTACATCCAGATCGAAGCGGCGCGCGGGCTGCTCTACCGCGCCGCCGTCAGCGGCGGCCAGTTTCCCGACCCGACGCTCGCGGCGATGGCGAAAATCTACTGCAACGAAATGAGCATCCGCGTCACCTCGGAAGCCATCCAGGTGCACGGCGGTTACGGCTTCACCGATGAATACCCGGTTTCGCGGTTTTTCCGCGGCACGCGCTACGGCAGTCTCGGCGGCGGCACCAGCGAAACGCTGCGCAATCTGGTCGGCCGGAAACTCGTGCGGGACATGGATCTCGCGACCGGCGTGCTCGGCATGGGAATGTTCTAGCGCCGATCAAAAAAAAATCCCGGCGGTCCCGGGATTTTTTTCGCCCGCTCGGCTCAATACGTGGGCTTCGGACGCAGATATTTTTCGCGGTCCATCGAGTGCACCTCGAGTTTTTTGACCTCGGTGCCCTTCAGCACATTCAGTTCGATATCCGTGCCCGCGTCGCCGCTCGCCCACAGTTTGCGGTAAAAATCGGTGTGGCCCTTCACCTGCTCGCCGCGGATGCCGACGATGATGTCGCCATTCGCAAGGCCTGCCTGATCGGCCGGGCTGTCGGGCGACACGCGCGTCACGATGAGTTTGCCCTGCAGATCCTGTGTGCTGACGCCGAGCCACGGCCGCGGCTTAGACGACGTGTGGCCCTGGGCGATCAGGTCGCCGAGGATCGGCTTCAACAAATCGATCGGGACGAACAGGTTGCCCGGCACCTGCCCCCTTCCGCCCAGCGCGTCGCCAACCACCAGCGAGCCGACGCCAAGCAATTTGCCTTCCTTGTTGATGAGCGCGGCGCCCTGCCAGTTGACGGTCGCGGGCGCGGTATATATCGCCTCGTCGAGCAGATATTCCCAGTAGCCCGCAAACGGGCGGCGCGACACGACAAACGCCGGCGCCACGCCGTCAAAACCGACGATGAGCACCGGTTCACGCTCGGGCACAGTGGCCGAATCGCCGAACGAGATCGGCTTGACCGACGGCGGCTTCACTGCGCGGAGCAGGCCGAAACCAGTCGTGAAATCGTATGCAATCACGCTGGCCGGCACGCCGCGCCCGTCCGCCGTGGAAACTTCCACCGACTCCGCCTCCTGGACCAGATAACCGATGGTGAGAATCAAACCGCTCGAATCGATGACGATCCCCGTACCTTCGCGCTCGCCGCCAAGGGTATTGCGGCTGCGCGCGTCGGGCACGGCTTTCACGCGCACCTTGACGACGGAAAAGGCGTCAACCGTCAGCGGTTCGCGACCGCCGGCGCGCGGCGCGTCCGCGCCGCGCACGCTGGAGGGGATTGCGAAGAAACACGCAACCAGAAAAATCAGGCCGCCGGCGATTATCCGCGCCCGGTCGGGGCTAACGTTACCGCGATGAGTACCAATGAAAGCGAGGCGAAAAAACATGGTGGCGGTCTCCCGTGACGCGGCAAGCAAACCAGGTCAAATAGTATGCTTGAAAGGACGCTACGGCAATCGTCCAACTCGTGCGAAAATCCGGATATCGCCATGCTGTAGTATTCCGCCGCGATTCGATCTCGTTACAGCACCGAAAGCACGGACGCCGGCCGTCGACTCGTTGTGAAGTCCGCGCCGGCGCCGAACTGCGATTAAGGCCATCAAAACGGCGGGCATCAAACCCGGGTAATATCCTGGCAGTAAAATTTTTGGGGGAGCATGAAAATGGAATTGGGGCTAAAAGGCAAGGTCGCTATCGTCACCGGCGGCACGGAAGGCATCGGCAAAGCCAGCGCGATCGTGTTTGCGCGCGAAGGCGCCAAGGTCGCGATCTGCGCACGCAACGCGGAGGGCGTCGAGAAAACCGTCGCCGAGATCAAGCGCGCGGGCGGCGATGCGTTCGGCATGGCCGCCGACATGAGCAAGATGGAAGACATCGAGCGCTTCATCAACGCGGTCGTCAAGCAGTACGGCGGCATTGACATACTCGTCAACAACGCCGGCACGTCGGCGCGCGGCGCGTTTCTCGACATCAAGGACGATACCTGGCACTCGGACATCGAACTCAAGGTCTTCGGCGCGATCCGCTGCACGCGGCTCGCCGTACCGCACATGAAAAAACGCGGCGGCGGGCGCGTAATCAACATCACGATCTCCAGCGCGAAGCAACCCGGCGCGGGCTCGATGCCGACGACGATTTCGCGCGCGGCTGGCCTCGCGCTCACCAAGGCGCTCTCGAAGGAATTTGCCGCGGACAACATCCTCGTCAACACCGTGTGCATCGGCAAGATCAAATCCGGCCAGCACGAGCGGCGGATCGCGAAAACGGGCGTCAGCGCCGACGA
>CAZEAX010000529.1:0-3406 GCA_964510405.1 uncultured Streptomyces sp.
GACAGGTAAGCCTTGAAAGGACGGTAATGCAGATACAAGAGAAAGTCACCTGGGATGCGGAGGTCGATAAGAAGCTCGCGCTGCTCAACACTCTGGGCGTGGATTGTATTGCAATCGATCTTCCCGACGGAAAGAGTGCGGATGCCGCAGCCGATTTGTCCACGCTGCAATCTGCCACCGCCTTTTTCAAATCGGCGAAGGCCAGGGTGGCAGCGCACGGCATGGAGCTGCGCACGGTTCTCGCCACCAGCGGCTTCGATGAAATCAAACGCGGTGTTGCCGGCCGCGATCAGAAGATCGCGGTTCTGCTCAACGCCGTCAAAGCCATGGGTGCCGCCGGGATACCGATCCTGGCCTATAACTTCAAGCTGCTTAATTCGAAGCTGCTGCGCTCGGCGCCGACGCAGGGGCGGGGAGGCGCGACTTACATCTCATTCGACTACGACGAGTATCTGAAAAAGCCGGCGAGCCCCGTTACGCCGCCGATCCCGGAAGCGAAGATGTTCGCCAACCTCAGTTACTTTCTGAAGGCGATGGTCCCTGTCGCCGAACAGGCGGGCGTGCGCATGGCGCTGCATCCCGACGACCCGCCCGTGCCGCATGGGACTCCGCCGCTGGCGGGCGCGGCGCACATTGCCTCAACTTTCGATCAGTACCACAAAATATTCGGCATCGTGCCTTCGCCGTCGAACGGCATGCTTTTTTGCCAGGGCTGCGTAACGGAGATGCGGGGGGTCGATGTCTACGACGCCATTCGCCACATGGGCTCGATCGGCAAAATCGTCATGGTCCACTTTCGCAACGTGCGCGGCGAGTTTCCGAAGTTTCAGGAGACGTTTGTCGATAACGGCGACGTCGATATGTACCGCGCCATGCAGGCGTATCGCGACGTTGGATTCAAGGGGCCATTCTCGCTCGATCATTCACCCGCATTTCCCGGCGCGGAGATCGCCAATCAGGCGTTCGTCATCGGCTATATACGCGCGCTGATCCAGGCCGTATATCGCTAGCGATCGATGTTCCCGGCAGGTGGACAGTTACACGTGTCTGTTCGCCCGTTGCAATCGCCGCCATTTCAGGGCGCGCGTCAAAACCGCACCTTGGCGGGTCGCATCCAGCAGTAGTTCAGGTATCGAGACGCGAGCAATAAGGCTGGGTCGTTGGTTAAAGACGTGTTATTCCGAACCACGAACGTGGCGATAGCCCGAGAAATTCGGTATTTCCAGTGCGAATTTTCCGATGCCTGGAGTGGCGCCCGCCATAACTATTCCAGTTACGAAGGATCGCTCTCCCTCGGTAACCAATGCCCAGCAATTCACCCGTTCCTCCGTTTGGATTTTGCCCTCTTTATAGTACGCCACGCAGTGTTCCGCCGGTATTATCTGGGTTATCTTCCATTTCGTCGTATCCATTGTGATCACCTATGTTGATGTCGGAGTGAAGGGGCTTTCAGGAGCACGATGCGGGAAAGTCCTGCGCCCTTCCCATCTCGCCTTCCTCGTCGCCGGCACGTGCTTGCAGCAGTTCGTCGTAAGCCACCGCATCCGGCGGCACGCTCAATCCGCGCCATCCTGCGGAAGAAAACACTCTACTGAATGGATGCCCAATCGAGATTGATCTGAATCAAGCTATCGCTGGGAGGCGCAGCACTCGGCAAGACGCCGTGACGAACGTCCGCTCATGGCTGTTTGCTGATGATCATCACCGACCGCTTCCCAAAGCGGACTGTCAAACTTCCCGAAGCGGACGTTCAAAGGTCGCGTTGAGCGACGCGTAGTTTAATCGCACGTCCATTTTCGAACGCGCAGTTACCGCCGCTGTCTTTTTTTGATCAGCGTCTCGACCAGCGGCAGCAACTTTTCCGCCACGATATGGTAGCCCTGCGGAGTCAGGTGCTCCCGGTCGCTCTGCAAGTCATCCGGGGCCAGGTGATTGATTTCGTCGATCATCAATAAGTCGAACGACTGGATGTACGCTTGTTTCTCGCTGGGGCCAGAAAAGATGACATCGATTTTTCGATCCAGCAATCGCTGAACGATGGTTCGAATATTTTCTTCCGTGTTCCCGCCTTTGCGCCGATCGTTGCCGCCAGGCTGAAAAATGACGATCGCCGTTCCTTCCGGAACCGCTGTGTTGAGTTTGCCAAGTTCATCGGATGTCGTTTGACCGTTGGTGCCTTCGTTGCTCACAACAACGTCGTAGCCCTTTGCTTTCAGCTTGGCTTCCAGTTGAGCGGGATAAGCGTCCGCTCTCACCAGGTTCTTGCCGTACGTATTGCTACCGCCGAAGCAGACAATGGGGATGCTATCCGCCTGCGCGACATTCAGCCACGCCAAGCCGATTGCGAGTAGAAGGATTTTGCCAAAAGTTCTCATGACTATTAGTTGGTGATTCTATTTCGAAATTTCGCAGGCTCCAAACAGCGGCGCGACTGCCCGCTTTCCGCCGGAAGCAGACTGTGATGTCCGGCCGCTTCCGCCACCCAAAGCGGACAGTCAGACTTTCCAAAAGCGGACATTCAACGACTGGGTTAAGCCGACCCGAAAAAGCGGGTTCGAATTGGATGAATTGTTAGGCACCACGGCCAAGAACTTGCTTGAGCACCAACGCACCGTTGTGCAATTCGTCCTTGGCTGCATAAACCAGGGTGACATTCCCTTGTCGAGATAGTGTTCTGATCTCTGACAAGGCCGGATTACCTTTGAGTTCTGCACGATACTTCTTTTGAAACTCGGACCACTTTTCAGGGTCGTGCCCGAACCACTTGCGCAGCTCTGTGGATGGTGCCAAATCCTTTAGCCATAGATCAATGCTGGCCTTGGATTTTGTGACTCCGCGCGGCCAAAGTCGGTCAACAAGAATTCGCATCCCATCAGTCTTCACCGGCGGTTCGTAAGCTCGCTTTAGAGATATGCCCATTACTTTACCCTATGGCGCCTAGACGTTTGAGCTCAGGCCGCGGCCCGTTAGGGCCGTCGTCGGGCCCGCAGCGAATGGTTAGGCCGCCATCACTGACGCACATAGCGCAGGTGTGTGGCGGCTGGACCATCAAGAACCCTGTCAATGCGAAACTGCGGTCCGGGCTCGCGTAGGTTCTCGAAGAGACGCCGCCCGCTGCCGAACAACACGGGTGCCAAGGCGATTTCCAGCTCATCAACGACACCCAGATTCAGGTACTGCTGGATCACATCCGCTCCGCCCGCGATACGAATATCACGACTGCCTGCGGATTCCCGAGCCAGCTCTAGGGCACGCTCCGGCCCATCACTGATGAAGTAAAAGGTCGTCCCACCGGAGCGCACCCAGGGTTCGCGTTTCTCATTGGTAAGAACGTATACCGGTGTGTGAAATGGAGCCTCCTCTGGCCAGGCGCGCTCGCCTTGGTCGAACATTCGCTTGCCCATAA
>CAZEAX010000530.1:0-3399 GCA_964510405.1 uncultured Streptomyces sp.
CGTATCGTGTTGATGTCCAGATGGTTGGTCGGCTCGTCGAGCAGCAGGATGTCGGGGTCGCCGAACAGCGCCTGCGCGAGCAGCACGCGCAGCTTCCAGCCGGGCGCCACGGCGCTCATCGGGCCGTCGTGCTGCTCGATGGGCACGCCGATGCCGGTCAATAGCGCGCTCGCGCGCGCTTCGGCGGTATAGCCGCCGAACTCGGCGAACTCGTGCTCGAGTTCGGCCGCGCGCATGTAATCGTCTTCGCTCGCATCTTCGTTCGCGTAAATGGCATCGCGCGCCTGCATCGCCTGCCACATTTCGGCGTGGCCCATCAGCACGACATCGAGCACCCGCATGTCTTCGTACGCGAACTGATCCTGCTGCAATTTGCCGAGGCGTTCGCCGCGGTCGATCGCGACCGACCCCGCGCTCGGCTCGAGGTCGCCGCCGAGGATTTTCATAAAGGTCGATTTGCCGCAGCCGTTGGCGCCGATGAGACCGTAGCGATTGCCGTCGCCGAACCTGATCGACACGTTTTCAAACAGGGGTTTGCCCCCGAACTGCATGGTGATGTTGGTGGTGCTGAGCACGCGAAATTTCCGATCGGTTAGTGACTTGTGCGCTGCGCGCACAAGACGCGACGCAGTCTGAACTACGACTTCTTCGTTTTCAGCGCCGGTGTGAGATGCGGCGCCAGCGCCTGTATGAGTTGCGAAAAAATTTTCGGGTTGCCGGCGACAATATTGCCCGATTCGAGATAGCCGCCATTGCCTTCGAGATCGCCGACCAGACCGCCGGCTTCCGTAACCAGCAGGCTGCCCGCGGCCATGTCCCACGGCGAGAGCCCGAATTCCCAGAAGCCGTCGAGACGTCCCGCAGCGACATAGGCAAGATCGAGCGTCGCTGCACCCGCGCGGCGCAGGCCCGAAGTCTTCTGCGTCAGGTCGCGAAACATCGCAAGATAGGTATCGATGTGCGCGAACTCGCGGAACGGAAAGCCGGTGCCGATCAGGCTTTTCTGCAGGTTGGTGCGCTTGCTGATGCGCAGGCGTTTGTCATTCAGGTACGCGCCGCGGCCGCGCGACGCCGTGAAAAGATCGTTGTGCACCGGATCGTAGATCACCGCGTGCGACAGCACGCCCTTGTGGGCCAGTGCGATGGAGACCGCATACTGCGGAAACCCGTGCAAATAATTCGTCGTGCCGTCAAGCGGGTCGATGATCCACTGAAATTCGGATTTGCCGCTGGCGCCGCCTTCCTCCGCCAGCACCGCATGTGTCGGGTAGGCTTCGAGCAACGCACGCACGATCGCCTGTTCCGCGGCGCGGTCGACTTCCGACACGTAGTCGTTGGCGGTCTTTTCCGTCACCGCGAGGATGTCGAGGTTTTGCGACGCGCGGTTGATGATGGTGCCGGCGCGGCGCGCGGCCTTCACCGCCGTATTGAGCATCGGATGCATTATGGCCGGCATGTCAGCACCCGGCCATGGCGGGCAGTTCGGTGATATTGCAGGTGCGGGCGCGGCTTTTCGCCCCCGCGGCGGCCGTTACGCATATCATGGCATTTTTCATGGCGCGTATTCTAAGTGATTCAAGGCGATCCGCTCAAAAATATTCGTGTCGTGCTGACGCAGCCCAGTCATCCCGGCAATATCGGCGCGACCGCGCGTGCGATGAAAACAATGGGACTGGGTGCGCTGTATCTTGTCAATCCGCGCCACTTTCCGCACGCCGAGGCCGCCGCGCGCGCATCGGGCGCACTCGACGTGCTCGAGCGGGCGACCGTTTGCACGAGTCTCCCGGAAGCGCTGCGCGATTGCGTGCTGGCGGTCGCGACATCGTCGCGTCAGCGCGAACTCCGGCACGACGTGATGAGTGCGCGCGAGGCAGCGCGCGCGATCGTGAGCGATGCGGCCGCGTATCCCGTCGCGCTGGTATTCGGCAACGAAACATCCGGTTTGAGCAGTGAAGAGGCAGGCCTGTGCAATTGGTGGGCATACGTGCCGGCGAATCCGGAGTACGCTTCGCTTAATCTCGCCGCGGCAGTGCAGATCTTCGCTTACGAGTTGCGCATGGCGGCGGTCGAGGGAACATTGGCGCGCGTAGCGGAATTTGCGCCGGCGACGAGCGAGCAGGTCGAGCAGCTTTACCGCCATTTCGAGCAGACGATGATAGAAAGCGGTTTTCTGGACCCGGCAAATCCGAAGCGCCTATTGCCCCGGCTGCGCCGTTTGCTGGCGCGCGCCCGTCTGGAATCGGACGAGGTCAATATCCTGCGCGGTTTCCTGAAAACCGTCGGCAAACCGCTACTTAAATAGCGGCGCGGAATTGCCCGTGCGCAGTTAACCTAAGTCAATAGTTGACTGATTTAGTGGGGGAACGTATGCTGCGCGCCTATTTCGTTTTTAATCAATCATGTTCTCGCGCCTCAAAGAAGAAATAGCGGTCGTATTCGAACGCGATCCGGCAGCCCGCAATACTTGGGAAGTCATCACCTGCTATCCCGGGTTTCATGCGCTGTTGGTTCATAGACTCGCGCATTGGTTGTGGGGCGAACGGCTGCGCTGGCTCGCGCGCATGGTGTCGCACATCGGGCGCTGGCTCACCGGCATCGAAATTCATCCTGGCGCGCAAATCGGCCGGCGGTTTTTCATCGATCACGGCATGGGCGTCGTGATCGGTGAGACCGCCGAAATCGGCGACGACTGCACGCTGTATCACGGCGTCACGCTCGGCGGCACGTCGTGGAACAAGGGCAAGCGGCATCCAACCTTGGGCAACGGCGTCGTGCTCGGGGCCGGCGCCAAGGTGTTGGGGCCGATCAAGATAGGCGATCGCGCACGCGTCGGTTCCAATGCGGTCGTCGTCAAGGATGTGCCGCCCGGCGCAACGGCCATCGGCATTCCCGCGCGCATCATCGCGGAACAGGCGGGCGACCAGGGCGGCTTCTCGGCCTACGCGGTCGGCAGCGATATGAACGACCCGATCGCGAAAGCGATCCACGAGCTGATCGATCACAGCGTCAGCACCGACCAGCGGCTCGAGCAAATTCTGGAGCAGTTGAAGCGACTTGGTGCTGACTGCGGCAAGGTCGGCCAGCGCGACCAGTTCGATGCGAATTACCTGAACCGGATTGTTGACTGAATCCATCGGGTATTGTATACTTGACAAAGTTTATCGTGTATTGAGTTATTTACTTCAAGTCGATGATTTAATGAGAGGTCTATTATGAGACTGACGACTAAAGGGCGGTTTGCCGTGACGGCAATGGTCGATTTAGGAATGCGCCATGGCGGCGGACCGGTAACGCTGGCGGAGATCAGCCAGCGCCAGAAGATCTCGCTGTCTTATCTTGAGCAGCTGTTCGGCAAATTGCGCCGCAATGGACTCGTCGACAGCGTGCGCGGACCCGGGG
>CAZEAX010000531.1:0-3396 GCA_964510405.1 uncultured Streptomyces sp.
GGTGCCGATGGTGCGGCAGTACGTATCCCGCAGCATCTGCAGGATGGCCTTCAGCTTCATCTCGCGCGGACCAATCAACGAGCCGGTGCCGAACACCGTTTCCATGTCTGCATCGGTGAGACCGTAATACCCGGGATCCAGTTCGGCGATGACCGGCGCTTCCTGGCGCCGGAGCGGATCGACGTCGGCAATGCGCGCGCCCTGGAAGCGATAGGCGCCTATCAGCTGCAGGACACCGTATTGTTTTTCGCTGAGGTGGGGACGCTCGCCTGCGCCGGCGTGCGCCGCCGCTGCGCGCGGACTTTTGGCAAGTTGCGCGAAATACTCCTGGACCGGCGCCTGTGCGACATCGCGCGCGCCATCGTCGAGTTTCTGCAGCTCGTCGAAATAGTTGCGCCAGCGCGGCTCGACGGCGGCCGGGTCTTCCAAATAGCGCTCATACAGCGCTTCGATAAACGGCGCATTGGCGCCGAACAAATAGGAATTGCCGCGCAGCTCGCTGTACATTGCGCCGAAACCGGATTACTTGCGCTTGCCCAGCGGCACGAACGCGCGTTTGTCCTGTCCCATATAGAGCTGGCGCGGACGCGCAATCTTCTGGTCGGGGTCGCCGATCATCTCGTTCCATTGCGCGATCCAGCCGACCGTCCGCGCCACGGCAAAAAACGCCGTGAACATGCCGACCGGTATGCCGAGCGCCTTGTAGACGATGCCGGAATAGAAATCGACGTTGGGATAAAGCTTGCGCGTGACGAAGTATTCGTCCTCCAGCGCGATCTTTTCCAATGCCATGGCCAGCTTGAACAGCTTGTCGTCCTTCAGGCCCAACTCGTCGAGCACTTCGTGACACGTCTTCTGGATGATCTTGGCGCGCGGGTCGTAGTTCTTGTAAACGCGGTGGCCGAATCCATACAGCACCGAGTGGTCGCCCTTGTCTTTCACGCGCTTGATGTATGGTCCGATATTCGACTCGTCGCCGATTTCGGTGAGCATCTTCAGCACCGCTTCATTGGCGCCGCCGTGGGCCGGTCCCCACAGGCTGGCAACGCCGGACGAGATGCACGCAAACGGGTTTGCGCCCGAGGAACCCGCGGTACGCACGGTCGAGGTTGAGGCATTCTGCTCGTGGTCGGCATGCAGAATCAGGATCTTGTTGAGCGCACTGGTCAGAATCGGATTCGGCTTCCACTCTTCGCAGGGCGTCGCGAACATCATGTACAGGAAATTCTCGACGTAGCCCAGCGAGTTCTTCGGATACATGAAGGGCTGGCCCTGATTGTATTTGTAGCACATCGCCGTAATGGTCGGCAGCTTCGCAATCAAGCGGAATGCCGAGATCTCGCGATGTTTCGGGTCGTTGATATTGAGCGCATCGTGATAGAACGCGGCCAGGGCGCCCACGACGCCGCACAGCACCGCCATCGGGTGCGCGTCGCGCCGGAATCCCGAATAGAAACGCACGATCTGCTCGTTGAGCATCGTGTGCTTGGTCACCGTACTGTTGAACTCATCACGCTGGGTCGCGTTCGGCAATTCGCCGTAAAGAATCAGGTAGGCGACTTCGAGGAAATCGCAATGTTGCGCGAGGTCTTCGATCGGATAACCGCGATACATCAGGACGCCCTTGTCGCCGTCGATGTAGGTGATCGTCGAACGGCAGCTCGCAGTCGACATGAAGCCCGGGTCGTACGTGAACTTGCCCGTCTTGTTGTAAAGGGGGCGGATGTCTATCACGTCGGGACCGACGCTGCCGCTCAGGACCGGAAAATCGATCGGCGGCGTACCATCGGTGAAGGTCAGAGTTGCGAGCTTTTCGGCCATGATTTTCTCCGCGAATTCGTGAACTTAGAGGGAATAATTATACGTCAATGACGTGCACTTGCGAGGACAACCGACGCCCCGTTTCAGGGCGTGCGCAGCAGTTTCAGGAGCGCGTCGAACCGCGCATCGGCGGGCGCGGCGCGGCCCATGATCAGGTCGAATAAATCATTATCGGTAAAAGCGAGCAGCTCCTTGAATCGCGCAACCTGTCCGACATCGAGTTCCGCCAGATGCCGGCCGTTGAATCTCTCCAAAATCAGGTCCAGCTCAAGCAGCCCGCGCCGGCAATGCCATCTGACCTTGCCGAGTTCGCCGTTTGTGGTCGCTGGCGCGGACATCGGGCTATATCGCGCGCTTGACCATCAAGTCTTTGATTTTGCCGATGGCCCGCGTGGGATTCAGGCCTTTCGGACAGACGTCCACGCAATTCATGATCGAATGACAGCGGAACAACCGGTATGGGTCTTCGAGATTGTCGAGACGCTCGTTGATCGCCTGGTCGCGCGTATCGGCGATAAAACGGTACGCCTGCAGCAACCCCGCGGGACCGACGAATTTGTCGGGATTCCACCAGAACGACGGGCACGACGTCGAGCAGCACGCGCACAATATGCATTCGTAGAGGCCGTTTAATTCCTCGCGATCGGCGGGCGATTGCAGGCGCTCCCTCTCCGGCGCCGGCGTGTCGTTCTGCAAATACGGCTTGATCGAGTGGTATTGCTTGAAGAACTGCGACATGTCGACGATCAGGTCGCGAATGACGGGCAGTCCAGGCAGCGGCCGTATGACGACCGGCTCTTTCAGGTCCGCCAGCTTGGAAATGCAGGCCAGACCATTCTTGCCGTTGATGTTCATCGCATCCGATCCGCAGACGCCTTCGCGGCACGAGCGACGCAGCGACAGCGTGTCGTCCTGCTCCTTGATCCGGATCAGCGCATCGAGCAACATGCGGTCGGTGGGTTCCAGCGCAATGTCGTAGTCCTGCATGCGTGGCGCGGCGTCGACGTCGGGGTTGTAACGATAAATCGAGAATTTCATCGTGGTGTCCTGGGAAAGCTCAATCGCTAGTAAACACGGGCCTTGGGCTGGAACGACTCGACCGTCAGCGGCTTCAACTTGACCGGCTTGTATTGCAGCTTGTTGCCGTCCTTGAACCAGAAAGTGTGCTTCATCCAGTTCACGTCGTCGCGGTCGTGATGGTCGCTGCGGTCGTGCGCGCCACGGCTTTCGGTGCGCGCGTCCGCCGAAATCATCGTCGCGACCGCAGTGTCGACCAGGTTGTCGAGTTCGAGCGCTTCGAGCCGTGCGGTGTTGAAGACTTTGCTCTTGTCCTTGATGAAGGTGTGCTTGACGCGCTCGGCCACCGCGAGCATCTTGCGCACGCCATCGGCGAGGCTGTCGGGGAAGCGGAACACGCCGCAGTGCAATTGCATCGTGCGGCGCATTTCCGCGCCGACTTCAGCGACGCTCTCCCCGGAGGTCGCGCTGTCCAGCCGCGCCAGCCGTGCCAGCGGACGATCCGCCGCGTCCTTCGGCAGATCCGGCAATGCTTTGTCGCCCGCGATATCGCGTATG
>CAZEAX010000532.1:0-3392 GCA_964510405.1 uncultured Streptomyces sp.
TGCTCGGCCAGACCGGCGCGAAAGTCGGCGCGTGCCCGACGGTGGGCGCGACGCAATACCTGCCGCTCATCCTCGGCGAGCGGCTCGCGCGCGAAATGATTTTCTGCGCGCGCCGCTTCACCGCGAAGGAGGCGGTCGAAGTCGGCCTCATCAACAAGTGCGTGCCGCAAAAAGATTTGCTGAAGGAAACGCTGAAGTGGTGCACCACCATGAAAGGCCACAGCGCGCTGACGATCCGCATGACCAAGCGCTCGCTCAATTCCGCCTCCGACGCGCTGTACGCGTCGTGGCAGCAGGGCATGGAACTGCTCGCGCACGTGTGGGGCTCGCCCGAGGCGAACGAAGGCATGGAGGCCTTCCTCGCGGGCCGCAAGCCGAACTTCAACCAGTTCCGCCAGCGCGACAAGCGCGAGATGGCGCGTTACCTCGACGGCTTTGCAAAGAACCTGAACGAGCCGCCCTATATGCGCAAGAAGCGCAAATAACCTTTCAGGGCTTTTGAGCCGCAGATAAACGCGGATAAACGCGGATGCCGCAGCACCAGGTCAACTTCTCGAACGATCATTGGATCTATCGAACCGGAGATTTGAATCTGCGTTCATCTGCGGCTGATCCGACTTAGGATTTGGAAATGGGTTCTGAACCAAACTCCGTACCCGGCGCGCTCGACGGCGTGCGCGTGCTCGATCTGACGCGCATTCTCGCGGGCCCGTTGTGCGGCATGATGCTGGGCGACCTCGGCGCCGACGTGATCAAGGTCGAGCCGCCGAACGGCGACGACACGCGCACGTGGGGCCCGCCGTTCGTCGAGGGCGAGGCCGCGTACTTTCTCGGGCTGAACCGCAACAAGCGTTCGCTCGCGCTCAACATGGCGGTGAAGGCCGGTCAGGCGGTGCTCGCCGCGCTGATCGAGAAAAGCGACGTGCTGATCGACAACTTCAAGCTGGGCACGCTCGCGAAATGGGGTTTCACCGACGCGTGGTTCGACGGGCACGCGCCGAAGCTCGTGCGCTGCTCGATCACCGGCTACGGCTCGACCGGCACCAAGGCCGCGCAGCCGGGCTACGATTTCATCCTGCAGGCGGAATCCGGATTGATGAGCATCACGGGGCCGGTCGGCGGCACGCCGACCAAGCACGGCGTCGCGCTGGTGGACGTGTGCACCGGCATGCTCGCGTCGAATGCGATCCTCGCCGCGTTGAACGCGCGCCATCGCACGGGGCGCGGCCAGAAAGTCGAAGTTTCGTTGTACGAATCGTCGCTTGCGATGCTGGTCAACGTCGCATCCAATTACCTGATCGCGGGCAAAGACGGCGGGCGTTTCGGCAACGGCCATCCGAGCATCGTGCCGTATACGACATTTCCGGCGGCGGACGGCATGCTGGCGCTTGCGGTGGGCAACGACGCGCAGTTCGCGAAATGCGCGGCCGCGCTCGGGCACCCCGAATGGGCGCGCGACGAGCGCTTCATCCAGAACCGCCATCGCGTAGCGCACCGCGAAATCGTCGACGGCATGATCGCCGGCGTGTTGAAGACCGACGGCGTCGACGCGTGGATCGCAAAACTGCAGGCGGCCGGCGTGCCGTGCGGGAAAATCAATTCGGTCAAACAGGCGCTCGACGATCCGCAGACCGCCGCGCGCGGCATGATCGCGACCGCCGAACATGCGAAGATAGGCGCGCTTAAAATGCTCGGCACGCCGTTCAAGCTCTCCGCGACGCCGACTTCGGTGCGCCGCGCGCCGCCGACGCTCAATCAGCATGCCGACGAGATACTCAAAGAAGAACTCGGCATGGACGACGCGCAGATCGCGGCATTGCGGCGCGACAAGGTTATTTGATTTCTAACTCCTTCCCCCGCATGCGGGGGAAGGCCGGGATGGGGGAAAGCAATGATCACCGGATTCAGCCACGTTTCTATCGTCGTGCCGAACCTCGAAGCCGCGGCGCGCGAGCTGGAGAAAAAATACGGCCTGCGCATCGGCGAAATCCGCGTCAACGAGCAGCAGGGTGTGCGCATGGCGTACGTCGACCTCGGCAATGCGAAGATCGAGTTGATGGAACCGTCGCGTCCCGACTCGCCCGTCGCCAAATTCCTCGACCGCAATCCGCGCGGCGGCATCCACCATTTCAGCCTGCGGGTCAACAGCGTGCAGGCGACGAAAGTCGAAATCGAGCACCGCGGCGCGCGCGTGCTCGGCGACGGCATGCAGAAGAACGTGCACGGCGAGCGCATCGCTTTCGTGCATCCGCAGGATTTCTTCGGCGCGCTGGTGGAACTCGAAGAGCACGGGATCTGACCGCGCGCCGGCGCGGACGCCCGCGATGCACGTGAATTTCCTTCGTATTGCGCTGCTGGCGGCGTTGCTGCCGGCGACGATGGTTACCATGGCGGTCGCAGTGGAAAATTATCCGGCGCGGCCGGTCCGCGTGATCGTGCCTTCACAGGCGGGCGGCGGCGCGGACATCGTCGCGCGCATGCTCGGGCAGAAACTCAACGAGCGCTGGGGCCAGCCGGTGATCGTCGACAACCGCATCGGCGTGGTCGGCGCGGAGACCGCCGCCGCCGCGCCCGCCGACGGCTACACCGTGTTGTTTACGACGTCCGCGTTATCAGTAAGAGAAAGCGTTTACCGCAAGCTGCCGTACAGCACGTTGCGCGATTTCGCGGCGGTGACCCAAGTCCTCACGCAGTCCAACCTGCTGGTCGTGCATCCGTCCGTGCCCGCGCGCACGGTGCAGGAACTCGTCGCGCTCGCGAAGGCGAAACCGGGCGAGCTCAATTTCGGCACCGGCGGCAACGGCACGTCGAATCATCTTGCCGGCGAACTGCTGCGCATGATGACGGGCATCAAGGTCGTGCACGTGCCGTACAAGGGCGTGCCGCAGGCGCTGAACGACACGCTCGCCGGCCGCATGCATTTCGCCTTCGGCAGCCCGATGTCGGTGCTGCCGCACGTCAAGCAGGGCAGATTGCGCCTCATCGCGGTGACGACGCCGCAGCGATCGCGCGCGCTGCCCGAGGTGCCGACCGTCGCCGAGTCCGGCGTCCCCGGCTACGAATTCACCGCGTGGATGGGCGTGCTCGCGCCGAAAGGCACGCCGCCCGACGTCGTGCGCAAATTCCAGCAGGACATCGCGCGGGCGGTGTTCGTGCCGGACCTCGAGCAACGGATCAGCGCAGACGCCGCTGAGCCCGTCGCCAGCACGCCCGCGGACTTCGCCGCGTTTCTCAAGACCGACCTCGCGCGCTGGACGCGCGTTGTGAAGGAAGCGCACATCCAGATCGATTGAGGCGCGGAACTCGCGCCTGCAGTTATTGCTGAGCCCGCACAGCATCCAGCGGGCTCTTGACGCCGCGCCCGCCTTTGTTCATCACGTGCGTGTAGATCA
>CAZEAX010000533.1:0-3375 GCA_964510405.1 uncultured Streptomyces sp.
ATGAGCGACAGGCGATATTCGGTCTGCTCGTAAGAATCTATTCCTTGCTGCTGCGCCGAACGATTGTTTCGGCCGTCCTGCCCATTGCCCTGATCGCGATTGGCGCCACCGCGCGATCCACCCATCATTCCACCGCGGCTGCCGAATTGCGCAAAAGCATCGGTCGCCGCGAGCGCCGACAATAACGCGAGAGCAACGAGTCCGGCGGATAGTTGATTGCGACCGTTCATATACAATTCTTTCTGCGCCTTCGCTCTCAGCCGGTCTGGTATTTGTCGACACATTACTCTTATCTTCGGGCGTGCATCCAACATCAATACACTTGATTACAACGCTTTCATGAAACTTACGCCGATTTGCCACCTCTCGAGTTTCGGCGGCCTCGCAACCAAGCAATCAGTACCGAATGACACAATGATCGCGGCAAAAGCGCGAGTTAAACGGGAAATCAGGAGCGCACACACCGGGAGAATACGGTCCGCTTTCCGCGCAAGCGTTCCGCAAGACTGCGGACGTCCCTCTGCTGATATGCGTGGAATCAGCTCGAGCCGGGGAACTGCCTAGCGTCCGCCGATCAGCCGCTGCAGGCTTTTGCCGAAGTCGGTGTTGTCCTGGTAACCGCGAAAGAGTTGCGCGCCCGGCCCCAGCGCGCCGATCACAATGGGCTCAGGCGTATGCCCGGCGGTGCCCCAGTAGAATCCTGCCTGCCGCGCGACCATGCGTGCGAGCGTGTTTTGCGGCAGGTAGGTCGCGTTGCGCTCGAGCGGCTTGTTTTGCAGAATGAGTTCGCGCAGGTCATTATCAAGCGTGAAGCCCGGAAAATGTTTGGCCACCAATTCATCCAGCGCATCGCCTGCAGGCTTGTCGCCTAGCTTTTCCTTCACCATGTTGAACGACGCCGTGATCCGCGCCAACATCTTGAATTGCTCTTCGCCCACGGTGAAGCGATTGCGACTCGACAGCGACGTCAGGTCTCTCATCGCATAGGTCGGCGAGAAACCGCCGGTTTCATGGTCGCCGGTGATGATGATCAGCGTGTCCGGATTGCTGCGCTGGTATTCGAGCGCCACTTTGACCGCATCGTCGAACGCCCATAACGCGCGCATCAGCGCCGCGGCGTCGTTCGCATGACCCGCGCTGTCGGTGTTCTCGTTCTCGACCAGCAGCACGAATCCATTCGGGTTCGCCTGCGACAGCGCCTTCAGCGCGGCGGACGCCATTTCCGCCGTGGTCGGCTCTTTCGTCGCATCGCGGTCGATTTCGAAATCCAGATCTTCGTCCGCGAAGAGGCCGAGCACTCGCGGGGCGGTAGCGGCGTTGAGTTCGGCGCTGTTGCGCGCAATCTGCCAGCCCTTCGCGCGGAATGCCGCGATGACATCTTTGCCGTCCTTGCGCTTGCCGCCCGCCACCGCAGCCGGCAGGAAATAATCGGCGCCGCCGCCGAGCAACACGTCCGGTTCCAGTGCGAGATATTGATCGACTATGTTCTGCGATTCGCCGCGCGATTTCGCGTGCACGCTGAACGCCGCGGGTGTCGCGTCATGCACGGTAGCGGTCGTCACGAGGCCGATGCGTTTGCCGCTGGCCTTGGCGACTTCCATCGCCGTGCGCGCGGGCTTGCCGTCCGGCGTGACCGCCACCGCGCCATTTTCGACTTTGAAACCCGTCGACATCGCGGAACCCGCGGCCGCTGAATCGGTGACGAACGCGCCGTGCGGATAAGTGCTCGCGAGACCGAGCGTGCCCTGCTTGAACACGATATCGGTGGTGGCGAACGCCTGCTGCCGCAACACCGCGCTCGAATAGCGGCCGTATTCCCACTGCGTGGAGGCGACGCCGTCGGCGAACAGGATGATGATGTTCTTCGGATACGCAACCTGCGAGCCGGCGGCGGGGATGCCGGCGCATCCCGCGATGACCAATAGTGCAGCGCAAGCGGCGAGCCAGGCGCGCACGTGCGCGATGGCATGGATGGCGATTTTCTTCATTCCTCTCCCCTGTACCGAGTTCGCCGGCGATGGCAGTCGCCGGAAACTGGATTCTAATGCCGGATATTACCGGACCGCTACTTCGCTTTACCCATCAGGTAATCGGGCAGACACGTCACCGTGATCGGAAACACCGTGATGATCACGATGCCGACGACGAGGCAGGCGAAAAACGGCAGCGCGCATTTGGCGATGTAATTGCTGTCCTTGCCGGTCATGTTCTGCAGCACGAACAGATTGAACCCGACCGGCGGCGTGACCTCGGCGATTTCGACCAGCAGCACGATGAAGATGCCGAACCAGATGAGATCGAAACCCGCTTTCTGGATCATCGGCAGCACGACCGCGGAGGTCAGCACGATCATCGAAATGCCGTCGAGCGCGGTGCCGAGAATGATGTAGAGCACGGAGAGCACGCCGATCAGCGCGAACGGGCTCAGATTGAACGAGGCGACCCATTCCGCGAGCGCACGCGGAATGCCGGTGAACGCCATCGTCATACTGAGAAACGATGCGCCGGCAAGGATGAACATGATCATGCACGACACCCGGGTGGCGCCCATCAGGCTGTCGAGAAAATTCCGCCACGTGAGCGAACCGCTCCACCACGCAATCGCGAGCGAGCCCAGCACGCCGTACGCGGCGCACTCGGTCGCGGTCGCCCATCCCGCCACCAGCACCCACACGATGAACAGGATCAGCAACGTGCAGGGAATCAGGTTGCCTGAGGCCTTGACCTTCTGCATGAACGTGGTCGGCGGATCCGACTTCGGCGTGAGTTCCGGATGGCGCCACGCCCACCATATGATATAGCCCGAGAAGAGCGCCATCAGGATGAAGCCCGGGATGAAGCCGGCGAGGAAAATGCGGATGATCGACGCATCCGCTGCGACTGCGTAGACCACCATCGTGATCGACGGCGGAATCAGGATGCCCAGCGTGCCCGCGGTCGCCAGCGCGCCCAGCGCCATTTTCTCGTCGTAGCCGCGCTTGAGCAATTCCGGCAATGCGACTTTTGAGATCGTCGCGCACGTCGCCGCCGACGATCCCGATACCGAACCGAAGATTCCGCAGCCGAGTATCGTCGTGTGCATGAGCCGGCCCGGCACCTTGTTGAGCCACGGCGAGAGGCCCTCGAACATCTCCTCCGACAATTTGGTGCGAAAGAGTATCTCACCCATCCAGACGAACATCGGCAATGCCGCGAGCGCCCACGATGCATTCGAGCCCCAGTACGCGGTGAAAAGATTTTTGCCCGGCGGCGTACCGGTGAAAAACGCCATGCCGATCCAGCCGACGATCGCGAGCGTCATGCCGATCCACACGCCGCCGGCGAGGAACAGCATCATGATGACGAGCAACAGCCCGGCGATTTCCACGAGTTCCA
>CAZEAX010000534.1:0-3373 GCA_964510405.1 uncultured Streptomyces sp.
CACGCGCACGGCTGGCTGTTCCGGTGGTCGGAACGCATGCTGGACTTGGCGCGCGATTCGTATATCGCGAGCTTGCGCTGGGTGCTGGGCTACCGCGGGGTGGTGCTGGTCGGGTCTGCGGTTGTGCTTGTATTTATGGGCGTGCTCTACGATACGGTGTCGAAAGGCTTTATTCCGCGCCAGGACACCGGCGTGATCAACGGTGTTACGCGCGCTCGCGAAGGAACGACCTTCAAGACGACGGCTGCAACGCAGAAGGGCCTGGGAGAACTCATACAGAAAAATCCGAACGTGGAGTCCGTGCTGTCGACTGCAGGGCAGGGATCGGCCGGTGAATTCGGCGACAATCTGGGGCGCTTTATCATTCGACTCAAGTCGAAATCTGCCGGAGAGCGCGAAGCCGGCGCTGATGAAGTGATCCAGCAGATCCGGCGTGAGGCCGCCGGCAATCAGAACGTGCAGTTGTTTCTCTCCAATCCGCCGGCGATCCGCATCGGCGGAACGATATCTCCCAGCGATTACATCTACACGGTTACCGGCCCGGACCTCGAGAAACTATACGCGCCCGGCGCGGAAATGCTGGCGCGACTTTCCGCAATGCCGATCCTGCAGGACGTGTCGACCAATCTGCAACTGAAGAACCCCGAGATTCAGCTCAATATTCTGCGCGACCGCGCCTCGGCGCTCGGCATTTCATCCGAGCAGATCGAGTCCGCGCTTTACAATGCATTCGGGGGCCGCAAGGTGAGCACGCTCTTTGGCGCTTCGGACCAGTACCAGGTCATGTTCGAAGTGGATCGCCGCTATCAAACGGATATCAATTCGATGGGCTCGATCTTCGTCCAGGCCGCCGGAGGCGCAATGGTGCCGTTGAACACCGTCGCGGAAATCAAGAGCGGCGTGGGGCCCGTTTCGGTCGCGCACTCCGGCCAGTTGTCGGCGGTGATACTGTCGTTCAACCTTGCTCCCGGGGTATCGGTCGGTGATGCGGTAACCGCCATCGAACGTATCGCGAAAGAAGTCTTGCCGGAAACCGTGACGGGAGAATTTGCGGGAAATGCAAAGGCATTCCAGGCAGCCTTTCATTCACTGCCGCTGTTGCTGATGATCACCGTGATCCTGATTTATATGATCCTGGCGATTCTTTACGAGCATTACGGATACCCGCTGACGATTTTGACGGCGCTGCCTTTCGCCGGGTTCGGCGCGTTGTTGACGCTGATCGTATTCCATCAGGAACTCAACGTATTCAGTTTTGTCGGCATTATCCTGCTGATCGGCCTCGTCAAGAAGAACGGGATCATGATGGTTGACTTCGCGCTCCAGACGCAGCGCGAACGCGGCATGGCGCCGGGGGACGCCATTGTCGAGGCATGCAGCGTCCGGTTCCGTCCCATCATGATGACGACGATGGCGGCGATTTTTGCCACGTTGCCGATCGCGATGGGCCTGGGAGCTGGCGCCGAGACGCGCCAGCCGCTGGGCATCGCCGTCGTCGGCGGACTGGTCTTCTCGCAATTCCTTACACTGTATGTGACGCCGGTGTTCTACGTGAGCATGGACCATGTGGTTCAGTACTTCGGCCGCCGCCGCAAAGCCAAAGCGCTGGCGGAGGACGCGGCATAGCGCGTTGTCGTGAGCAAGTCGGGAAAGGAGGCGGAAAAATGAACATATCGCGCATATTCATCGAACGCCCCGTGGCAAGCAGCGTGCTGTTCGCGTTCATTCTCTTTTTCGGCTGGCTGGGATTCCAGAAGCTCCCGGTCAACGATTTGCCGAACGTTGATTTTCCGACGATTTCCGTTACGGCAGTGCTGCCGGGAGGCAGCCCCGAAGTCATGGCCAATACGGTGGCGCTCCCGCTCGAACGCGCATTCAGCCAGATTCCCGGCATCGATGAAATGACGTCTTCGTCGACATCCGGCAACACCCGCATCACCCTCACGTTCTCGCTCGACCGCGATATCGATGCCGCCGCCCAGGACGTGCAGACGGGCATCGCGCAGGCGGTGCGCTTCCTGCCGAGCGACATGGATCCACCATCGCTGAAGAAGGTGAATCCTGCCGATTCGCCGGTGCTGATACTGGCGGTCACTGCTAAAAACGTGCCGATGTCGGACATCGACAAGTTTGCCGATTCGCATATCTCCCAACGGTTCTCTACCGTAAACGGGGTCGCGCAGGTCCAGGTTTTTGGATCCCAAAAATACGCGGTGCGGCTGTTCGTGGATCCGAACGCGCTTGCCACACGCGGTATCGGTCTCGATAAGGTGGTGAACGCAGTCCGCACCGCCAATGCGAATCTGCCCTCTGGTTCGCTGCAGGGCAATGCGCGCAATTTCACCGTCAAATCCAACGGCGGCCTCGGCCACGCCGCCGATTTCAATCCACTGATACTCGACTATCGCGACGGCAAACCTGTACGCCTGTCGGATGTAGGACATGCCGAGGACGGCGTTGAGAACGAGAGAGTGCTGAGCTGGTACGGCAAGGACCGGGCTCTGCTGCTGGCGATCTACCGTCAGCCCGGAGCCAACACGGTGGAAGTGGTCGAAAAGTTGAGGGAGATGCTCCCGTCGATAGAACGCGAGGCGCCCGCCGGCACTTCGGTAAAAGTGGTCATCGACCGGTCCGAGTTTATTCGCGACTCCATTCACGACGTTAACTTCACGCTCGTGCTGTCGATCTTTCTGGTGGTTGCGGTAATTCTGGCGTTTTTGCGCAATGTGCGCGCAACCCTGGTGACGGCCCTGGTCCTGCCCGCCGCGGTGCTCGGCACGTTTGCAGTCATGCATCTGGTGGGTTTCAGCCTCAACAACCTGTCCCTGATGGCGATCACTCTCGCCGTTGGTTTCGTAGTCGATGACGCGATTGTGGTGCTCGAGAACATCACGCGACATATGGAAATGGGGAAAGACCGCCTGAGTGCGTCGATCGAAGGCGCCAAGGAAATCTTTTCGACAGTGGTCACGATGACTGCGGCGCTGACTATCGTATTCGTGCCCATCATGTTCATGCAGGGCATGATCGGTCGTTTGTTCAGGGAGTTTGCCGTCACGGTTGGCGTATCGATCCTGATTTCGGGCGTAGTGTCATTGACCATTACGCCCATGCTTTGCAGCCGGATGCTGACAACCACGCATGACGAAAAACACGGCGTGCTTTTCAACTGGTCGGAACGCTTTTTTGATTTTGCGCGCGACATCTATGTTTCCACGCTGCGCAGCGTCCTCAATTATCGCGGCACGGTCCTGCTTGGTTCGGCGGTCGTGCTGCTTTTCATGGGCGTTTTGTACCAGACGGTTTCCAAGGGGTTCATCCCGCGGCAGGATACGGGCGTCATCAACGGCATAACACGCGCCCGGGAAGGAAC
>CAZEAX010000535.1:0-3366 GCA_964510405.1 uncultured Streptomyces sp.
AGTGAGGAACTTGCGGATATTCTGGAATACGGCGCGCCCCTCCTCGACCGCGTTGACGATGCTGGCGAAATTGTCATCGAGCAGCACCATGTCGGCCGCCTCCTTCGCCACGTCGGTACCGGCAATGCCCATGGCGATTCCGATATGCGCGGCCTTCAGCGCGGGCGCATCGTTGACGCCGTCACCTGTGACGGCCACGATCTGACCTTTCTTCTTCAACGCCTCCACGATGCGCATCTTCTGGTCGGCAACTACGCGCGCGAAGATGACCTCTTCGGCGTCGAGGGCGAGCTGGAGTTGCGTATCGGAGAACCGTCTGAGTTGCTCGCCGGTAATGATCGTCGCATGGTCAGACTTCACGAGCCCGATCTCGCGGGCTATCGCGGCGGCAGTGCGGGGGTGATCGCCAGTGACCATGATGACCTTGATCCCGGCGTCGCCGCATTTGCGGAGCGCTTCCGGGACTTCGGGCCGGGGCGGGTCTTCCAGCCCCGCCAGCCCGACAAAAACCAGGTCTTCCTCCAGTCTCTCGCGGTCAAAAACCACAGAGAGCTTCCTGCACGCGAAAGCCAGCACCCGCAGGCCCCGATGCGCCATCGCATCCTGCGCCCGCACGATGTCCACCCTCGACTCAACGTCAAGCGGCTCAATCCCGCCGTCCCGGAGTATATGTTGGCACAGGGGCAGCACTGACTCGGGCGCGCCCTTGCAGTAAAGGACGGGACCATCAGGCGCCAGCTGCACGGTGGACAGTCGCATGCGGTCGGAGTCGAACGGAATCTCGTCCAACCGGGGATAGACGGGCGTATCTGAAACGAAAGGCAGCGCCATATCAACCAGCGCGATTTCCATGGAGTCGCCCAGGAAAGCCGGTTGCCCCTGACTCTCTGTCTCCTTCAGATCGTGGCACATCCTCGCAGTAAGGAAAAAAGGGCGGTAGAAATCTGCAACGCCCGATATTTCTTTAGCCCCCCCGGGCAAATCGAACGTTTGCCCCAGATAGAGCCGCCGCACCATCATGCGGCCCTGCGTCAGCGTGCCCGTCTTGTCGGTGCAAATGACCGTCGTGGAACCGAGCGTCTCGACCGAGGGCAGATAACGAATGAGGACGTTGCGCCTGGCCATGCGCTGCGTGGCGAGCACGAGCGCCAGGGTCAACGTGGGGAGCAGTCCTTCCGGCACCATGGCGACGATGATGCCGATCGCGAAAATAAAAGCCTTCCAGAACGGGATGCCGATCATCCACCCGATGCAGAAAAAAGTCATGCCGATCATCACCGCGAGCAGCGCGGTCAGGCGGCTCAAGTGCGCGATCTCCTTGCGCAGCGGCGAGACCTCCTCTCCGGCCGTTTGCGTGAGCTTCGCGATCTTGCCGAATTCGGTATGCATGCCGGTGGCAAAGATGACGGCCTTCGCCTGTCCGGATACGATAGACGTGCCGGCAAGCAGAACGTTCTTGCTGTCGATCAAGTCATCCGCTTCGGAGGGATCGGCCGTGCGCGCTTTGGGCAGCGATTCACCGGTGACGGCCGCGTTGTTGACCCGCGTGCCGAACGCCTCGATCAGCCGGCAGTCCGCGGGGATCTTGTCGCCCGGCTCCAGATGGACGATATCCCCCGGCACCAATTGCTCCGCAGGCACCCGGGTGACTTTGCCCTCACGCAATACCTGCGCCTGTTGCGGCAGCAGTTTGCGCAACGCCGCCAGCGTTTGCTCGACGCGATACTCCTGCCAGAAGGAAAAGAGCCCGCTTACCAGGATCACGGTCACGATGGCGTAACCAACTTTCGCCATGTTCTGGCCGGGATCGCTCCATTCGGCGAAGAATGCGAGTCCCGCGGCGACCCACAGGATCAGCGAAAAAAAAGTTGCGAATTCCCTGATGAAGCGCAGCCATAGAGGCCCGCGCGCAACTTTCTGCACCTCGTTGCCGCCGTATTCGCGCAACCGGCGCTCGGCTTCGGCGCGACTCAAGCCTGTCGCGGCGCCATTCAGGCTCGCGACGGCGTCGAGCGCAGACAGTTGGTGAATTCTCATCGAAATCCCCGCACGGAATATTCGTCGCTACGAAGGACCAACAGGACAAAACCGGTCCGCACAATGCAATTGCGTCCCTTGACCACCGGTTTGCTTTCCAGGACGCTGCACGGGCAATTTCCGCAATGCGCCGTGCAGGATGTGCCCCCTAGTAGGGCCGGCGAAAGACATCCTTTCTGGCCACCAGACCTTCATGAATCAGGACATCGGCAATGATGCGCGTCCCCGAAAATTGATTGGCCTCGACGGCAACTGCAGCGAGGTCGGGAACGAGCGCATGCGCTTCATCGTAAAATGCCCGGGCGCGCTCGCGACTTTCGTCCTTGATCACCGCGTCCGCCCAGCGGCCATACAACGCCATGGCGAGCACGTGCCGCGTCGCTGCATAGTCTTGAATTTGCAGCGTCTCACGCGCGTAGGAAATCGCCTTGGAAAACTGACCGTGCCGCAGTAAGGCATCCGCATACTTCGTGCGCAACCACGCGCCGCCGGGATTTATGCTGACGGCTTCGCGATAAGTCTGTTCCGCCCGCTCCCAATCATGTCTGGCGACGTAGTAAACGGTCAACTCCTGAAACGCATGACTCAACGCCGCTCGTTTTGCGCCGGCATTCCCGACGACCGCACGGTATTTTTCCATGGCGCGTTCTATATCGCCCTCGTCTTCGTAAATTTCCGCCCAGTTCAACGCGAGCCATGAGCTGTCGGCCCCGAATTTCTCGGCCTCGATCAGTGCAAGCTTGGCGTCCGCCTGCAGATGCATGTCGCTCAGTAAATGCGCGCGCAGAACCCAGGCGTTGCCGTCGGCGGGATCGAGCACGATCGCCCTGAAAATCGCCCGCTGGGCGGAACCCGCGGCAACGCCCGCGAACAGCCGCCCGAATTGCGGACCACCGACAATCTGCAGCCGGCAGACCTGCACATAAGCCTTCGCATAGGCAGGATCGAGCGCGAGCGCCTGGCGAAGCTTTTCCGCGGCCGCGTCGTACGCTCCATCCGGCACAGGATAGTCATCGAGTATCTGCGTCGCCTCGGCAGTCAAAGCCGCGGCAGTCCCGTCTGCCGCGCCGACGAGCGCGCAATTCGCGATCAGCGCGGCAATTCCCAACGCGAGCAATATTCTTTTTAAACGACTGCGCACATTGTTACCCGGGTTAATGACTATCGCCGATCAATACGCGGACGTCCGCCGCAGCGGGACAATTTTTATCACCTGCGCCGCAAGGTTTCATTGGGCACGCTTCGGCGCGGGCAAAGACAATATCCAGAGTACGAGCCTGCGTGCATCCGCTTCGCTGATCTCCACCCTGTTCGGCACCATCGCGGCGC
>CAZEAX010000536.1:0-3360 GCA_964510405.1 uncultured Streptomyces sp.
GTGTGCGTTCACAGCGCTATTCGATGCTCGTCGATGATGGCGTCGTCAAGTCGTTCAATCTGGAAGCTCCCGGCAAGTTCGAAGTGAGCGGCGCCGACAAGATGCTCGCGCAGTTGTAATTGACCGTCATTCCCGCGCAGGCGGGAATCCAGGATGGCCGGAGAAAAGCGGCCTTGTGTTTACTTGCTCGCCAGCGGGCGCAACGGCACGCTATATGTCGGAGTTACGAGCGACCTGGTAAAACGCATTTGGGAACACCGGGACGACTTGATCGATGGTTTCACCGCGAAGTACGGGGTTCACGTTCTTGTTTACTACGAAATGCATGGTGACATGTTGACCGCGATTGCGCGGGAAAAGCAATTAAAGAAGTGGAATCGTGCCTGGAAGATAAGATTAATCGAGCAAAAGAATCCGGAATGGAAGGACCTGTGGCCGGAAATCGTTTGAGTCTGGATGCCCGCCTGCGCGGGCATGACGTCGAGTTAGGAACAATAGGGAAAGCATGACAAAAGCAGTAGCCTCATCTCATACGGCCAAAAAAACCCCGAAAGCAGCCCACCCGCTCGCCGACCGCGAGCGCTACAAGGTCTGGAACACCGACAAGCTGCGCCTGACCGACGTCGACCACCAGCATCACGTCAACAATGCGATATTCGCCGTCTTGTATACGAGCGTGCGCGCCGACTTCCTGCACAACCACGTGCGACCACTGGCGGCGAAGGGTGACATGTTCGCGCTGGTCAAGATCACGATTGAATACCTCGCCGAAATGCATTATCCCGGCGAAGTCGAAGTGGGGCTCGTGATCAAACGCGTCGGCAGCACGTCGATGACATTCGCGCAGGGCATGTTCAAGAACGGGAAATGCGTGTCGGTGGCCGAAGCGGTGATGGTGCTGCTCGACCCGGTCACGCGCCGCGCCAAGCCGCTGCCGGCGGATACCGTGAAGAAACTCGCGCCTTTTATCGACGCTGCGGATTGACGGCGCCGCGTCGATGCGGCCAATAGAGCATTTGTAGCGGTGCGATAGTAAGTTCCCTCACGTTGCCGCGCTGCTTCCCGCGTGGCGGAAAGATCCGGTACCGGCGCCGGGCCCCAGTTGCATGGGGGGGCGCATCCGCTCTGTGCAATAGACCCCGATTGCAGGAACCGGCTTGAATCTTCGCGCCGTCCAAAGACTATCTGTTCGCATATTTCCGTCTATAAGTGTGCCACCGTACAGAGGTATTAGTTCACTTGTGCTGATAATCGTTTGCGCGCAGCATTCCCTCTCCAGGACATTGGATACACAGGACAGGGAACCGCGCGATGAGCGCCACACCGCATTTCGAGCCGGCTTTCTACTCATATCCGCTGCGTAAGCAGTGGGTTACGGTTGTCCTCGGCCTGCTGCTGGCGTGCGCCTTGCAAAGTTTCGACGTGCGCGCTGAATTGCTGTTCCGGAGCGTAGAGCACATCAACGGGCAGCCAGGCTGGTCGCCCGTCAGGAGCTACCGCAATCCCTCAGACACCGCCAACACGCAGGATTCCCCAGCCGGCGCGGAAGAGGTGCGCGTTTTTCTCTCGGGCGACATTACGCGCGCGGACGTGGACAGCCTCGCAGTGATGGAGGTCCTCATCGAGAGCGGCCGGCAGAAAATCGCGGGCAACACGGTGTGGTTTGCGAGCAATGGCGGCGATATCGATGCTGGAATGGAACTGGCGCGGAGGCTGCGCAAACTCGGTTTATCTACTGTTATCGGCAAAGACGACCAGTGCCTGAGTGCCTGTGCCTTCGCATTCATGGGCGGCGAGCGGCGCAGTGTCGCCGGGCGGCTCGGCATTCATCGGCCCTATTTTCCGTTCACGCAGGGTGGGCCCGATCGCCAGGCCAAGTTCCGCTATCTGGAGAAGACGTTGAAGGAGTTCGTTGCGGAAATGGATTTTCCGGATTCGCTGTACGAGGCGGTGATGCTGGTGCCGCCGGAATCGATGCAAATCGTGACCCCGGCCGACCTCAAAAGATTTTATCTCGAGGGCATCAGTCCATCGACCGAAGACGCGCTGGATGCGGCTGCGGCACGGGGCCGCAATCTTTCGATGTACGAATATCTCAAGCTTAAGGCGGTCGCTCCGCCGTGCGACTTCTTCGATGCCGGCGAGCACAGGTGTTCAGGCAAAGTGCAGGAAGCGGCTGCAAGCGGCCGCATGGCGAACGATCGGCTTGGCATGCAGACGAATCAATCAGCGCCGGCAGGCCGGGTTGATTCAATACGATCCGGCCTGCCTGTGCGATTGAGTAAGCCACCCGCGGTCGACTCGCGCGATCCGACCTAGCATTTATATTTGCGGGTGCGCCTGAAGCGCCGGAATTGTGCTCCCGCAGACCATCTGCCGTTCCGGAAATTCCGCAAACGGGTAAATGCCGCCCTTAAGCATGTGTATTAGGCGCTTGGAAAGCGCGGCTCATCACTTAACCTGCATCACCAGACCACAGGAAAACCGTCTTGCTCAATTCATTGCTCAAATACAAGAACCGCCTGAAGATCGCCGGCGTTTTTCTCGCTTGCGCCGGATCCCTCGCGCTGTTGTGGTTCACCATCAACGCGCCGGAACCGGGAAGAAACCCTCTGGCGACCACGATGGAAAAGGACTCCGCCCTTTTCTTCGCGACCGAACGCGACATCACCGCCCTGGCGCAGGACGCCCAGACCGGCGCCGCCAAAAGCATCGGGCTCTCCATGGATTACGCGCTCGTCAGCCTCAACGATGGCGGCCACTACTATGTCCGGATCGATACCCAGCGCAGCCTCATCGTGGAACTGCTGAAGGACAAGTTATCGCCCGTTGCGCCCGCCGTGTTCTCGCTGGAAAACATCCAGCCACCCGCGCCACCCCTGACCGCATTCAAGCGGGCGCTCGATCCCGCCTATCTTTCGCTGTTCGGTCCGTTGCTGATCCTCTTTCTGCTTTTGCAGATGAACCCTTTGCGCGGCCGCGGCCTGTTCAAGAACAGCGACAAACCGGACGCGCGGTTTCGGGATGTGGTCGGTGTCGAGGACGCCAAGGAGGCGCTGGAGGACATCGTTGCCTACCTGAAGAACCCGCGGAAATTTTCCGAACTCGGCGCCAAGCCCCCGAAGGGCATCGTGCTGGAAGGCCATTTCGGCTCCGGCAAGACGTTGCTCGCCCGCGCCGTGGCCGGCGAGGCCGGGGTGCCCTTCATCGCGTTGTCGGGCAGCGATTTCAGCGACATGTTCCTTGGTGTCGGCGTGCGCCGCGTCAAGCAATTGTTTGCCCTGGCGCGCAAACAGGCGCCGTGCGTGATTTTCATCGACGAGATCGACGGCCTGGGCAAGCGCTCCGGCGGAAGTTCCT
>CAZEAX010000537.1:0-3352 GCA_964510405.1 uncultured Streptomyces sp.
GCTCAATCTCGACATGGTCTAGACCGCGCATGCGGCGCACGCCGCCCGCGATGCCGCCCGTCTCGACCGTCCATACTCTCATTGAAAATGCCGCCGCGCGACTTGCGCGCGCACGGCTCGCGCACGGGCATGGCATCCCCACTGCGTGGGACGAAGCAGCGTATCTCGTGCTGCACGTATTGAAACTGCCGCCCGATCTCTTGACGCCGTATCTGGACCGGACTGTCGTGCCCCGGGACGCGGCGCGCGTCAATGAATTGGTCGCGGAACGAATCCGGCGGCGCGTGCCCGTTGCCTATTTGACGCACGAAGCATGGCTCGGCGAGGACCGCTTTTACGTCGACGAACGCGTGATCGTGCCGCGCTCCTATATCGCCGAGTTGCTGCGCGAACGCATCGCGCCGTGGTTGCCGCCGCGGCGACGGATTCGCCGCGCACTCGACCTGTGCACCGGATCCGGGTGTCTCGCGATTGTGCTCGCCAAAACATATGCGGGTGCGCAAATCGACGCGGTGGATATCGACCGCGGTGCACTCGCGGTCGCGCGGCGCAATGTCGCAGACTATCGGCTGCAGCCCCGCATACGCCTGCTGCATTCCGACATGTTTGCCGCAGTTCGCGACGAGCGCTACGACCTGATCATCGCGAATCCGCCATACGTGAGTGCGGACACGATGCGCAAGCTGCCGCGAGAGTACCGGCACGAGCCGGCGATCGCCTTGGCCAGCGGCAAAGACGGGCTCGATGCGGTACGCGGAATTTTGCACGAGGCCGCCGCCCACCTGACCGCAAACGGTTTGCTGGTCGTCGAAGTCGGGCACCACCGCGGGCGCGTGGAACGCGCGTTTACGCGCCACCCTTTCGCGTGGCCGCAGACCAGCGGCGGCGACGACTGCGTGTTTATCCTCGGGTGCGGCGACCTGGCGCGCGCGGCGGCGCAGGCGACGGCGCTTCCGGTGCGGGGGCCGGCGCCTGCGCGGCGTCGAGCCAGTCGAGCAGCCGCTTCGTCTCGTCGTCCGTAAGCTCGTAATACTGCCCTCTTTTCACGCGCGACGGCAGTTCCACCGGACCGTAACGCACGCGCATCAGCCGGCTCACGACGAAGCCGAGTTTTTCGAAGAGGCGCCGCACGACCCGGTAGCGGCATTCCTTCAGCACGACAAGGCACCACGTATTCGCGCCCTCGCCGCCGCGCAGTTCGACGCGCTCGCAGCGCGCGGGCCCGTCGTCAAGCTCTACCCCTTGCATGAGCTGCTGGACGTGCTCCTGCTGCAGCTTGCCCATGACCCGCACCGCGTATTCGCGTTCGATTTCGAACCGCGGGTGCATCATCCGGTTCGCCACTTCGCCGGAGGTGGTGAACATCAGCAGTCCGCAGGTGTTGAAGTCGAGGCGCCCGATCGATATCCATTTGGCGCCCGACAGCGCCGGCAGGCGCTCGAACACACTGGGCCGACCGCGTGGATCGTCGCGGCTCGCGATCTCCCCTTCCGGCTTGTGGTACAAAAGCACCCGCGGCAGTCGTGATGCAGCATGCGCGCGCACGATGCGTCCCGCCACCTTGATCTGATCGGCCGGCCCGACGCGCGCGCCGATGGTCGCAACCTCACCATTGACAGTGACGCGCCCGCCGCCGATCAGGGTTTCCATGTCGCGCCGCGAACCGAGGCCCGCCTGGGCGAGTACCTTCTGAAGTTTTTGCGTCGGTTCGTCCGCGCCTGTAGCGGGCTTGTTGCGACCGACGTGCGACGGCGCCGGCGCGCGCGCCAAACGATCCCGTTCGCCCGCCGGACGTGCCGCGCGCCGCGCTTTATCGGGGCGGTTCACGGCGCGGCTTCAATCGAACGGCGCTCGATCACGGCCTGCGCGAGAGTGCCACTGTCGACGTGCTCGAGTTCGCCGCCGACCGGCAAGCCGCGCGCGATCCGGCTGACCTTGAGATCGCGCGCCAGCAGCAATTCGGCGATATAGTGCGCTGTCGCTTCGCCTTCCATGGTGAAGTTGGTCGCTACGATCACTTCGCGCACCACACTGTCATCAGCGCGCTTGATCAGGCGGTCGAGGTGAATGTCCTTGGGCCCGACGCCGTCGAGCGGCGAGAGCCGGCCCATCAACACGAAGTACAGACCTTGATAACACTCGGCCTGCTCCATCATCAGCATGTCGGCTGGCGTTTCGACGACGCACAACAATCGCGCATCGCGGCGCGGTGACCGACAGAGGCCGCAAATCTGCTCCTCGGTAAACGTATTGCAGCGCTCGCAGTGCTTGATCAACTCGAGCGCGCGGTCAAGCGCGACGCCCAGACGGGCAGCACCCGAGTGATCGCGCTGCAGCAGGTGGTAGGCCATGCGCTGCGCAGACTTCGGCCCGACGCCGGGAAGGCAACGCAACGCGTCGATCAATTCTCCGAGGCTCGAGGGGTTCTTCATAAGCAAAGGATGAAAGATGAAGGCGGAAGGCGGAAGGACTCCGGCTTCGCCGCTATTGCGGTTGATTCATTCATCCTTCAACCTTCCGCCTTCATTCTTTGCCGTTCAGAACGGCAACTTCATTCCCGCCGGCAGGCCCATCCCCGCCGCCATGCCGCCCATTTTTTCCTGGGTCGTCGCCTCGGCGCGGCGCACCGCGTCGTTCATGGCCGCGGCGATCAGGTCTTCGAGCATGTCCTTGTCGTCTTTCATGAGGCTGTCGTCGATCACGACCCGCTTTACGTCGTGCCGGCAGGTCATGATTACCTTCACCATGCCGGCGCCGGACTGGCCTTCGACCTCGATGGTCGCGAGTTCTTCCTGCATTCGTTTCATGTTCTCCTGCATTTGCTGGGCTTGTTTCATGAGCCCTGCCAGGCCGCCTTTCATCATGGTTTGCTCCTTATTGCACGGGTTTGATGGTGGATGGCACGACGTGCGCGCCGAAATTCTCGATCAGATCGCGCACGAACGGGTCGCCGTCGATCGCCGCCGCTGCGGTATTCAGCTTCTGTTCGTTGTCGCGGTCGCGAATTTCCGCGAGCGTGTTGCCGTTGCCGGGACCGACCGCGATCTCCAGCTTCAATTTGCCGCCAAGATGCTGTTCGAGCGCGGCCTTGAGGCGGTCCTGATAAGCGCGATCGTTCAGATGGCGCTGCGCATGCGGCACGCGCAACTGGATATGGCCTTCCTGCCATGCAACCAGTTCGCAATTGTGCGCGAGCATGCGCTCCATCCCCGCCAGCGGCAGGCGGTTGATCAGGGCGTTCCAATCGCCGTCAAACGGCTTTTTTTTTAGATCCGGGGCGGCCGCGGTGACTGCCGCCGCCTTTTCCGGCACAGCACCGCCAACCGCGGTACGGCCCGGCGCACTCATGGCG
>CAZEAX010000538.1:0-3326 GCA_964510405.1 uncultured Streptomyces sp.
ATCTGCACGATAAACGCCTGCTGGATCTCGTAAGCCGCGTGAAAGTCATCCATTTGCCCGAAGCCGACCGCGTCGAGAACGAATACAACCTGTGCGAGCTCGAGCTTGTGCTGAAATCCGGCGCGCGAAAAAATGTGCGTGTCGAATATCATCGCGGCCACTGGAAAAATCCGATGACAGACGCGGAGATGGAAGAGAAGTTCCGGCTGCTCGCAAAGCGGCAATTGCCGACCGCGCGCATCGACACCTTGCTCAAGCAATTGTTGGCGCTCGAGGATGTCTCGAACATCCGCGCACTTGTGGAAATGACCCGCGCAGCCTGAAGCACGTCGGCGGCGCGCAGCTGTATGCCGTTCGTGGTGAGTGGATCGCACCGCGAACGGCCTTCTCGTTTTGAGAACTCTCGCCGGGCCGCATTGACAATTTCCATCGTGACGCGTAACCTCTTGTTCCTGCGCCGATTTCGTAACGTTTGCGGGCGCCGCCGCGGAGGTGAAAACACTTTCGGCCGGCGTAAAAACAAATCCTGCTAAGCGGCGTGACCCGATCGGCGCTCCGCAGATCGGGTTTTTTATTTTTTGCTCCTCTATGAAACGCACAGACGCTTTAAAAAAACTGCTCAGCGAACGCATCGTCATCCTCGACGGTGCAATGGGCACCATGATCCAGGGCTACAAGCTCGACGAGACCGGTTATCGCGGCGCGCGTTTCAAAGACTTCGCGCGCGACCTCAAAGGCAACAACGACCTCTTGACGCTGACGCAGCCGCAGATCATCCGCGAAATTCATGCGCAGTATTTCGCGGCAGGCGCCGATATGATCGAAACGAATACGTTCAATTCGACCGCGATCGCCCAGGCCGACTACGGCATGGAACACCTCGTCCACGAATTGAATTTCGAAGCGGCCCGGCTGGCACGCTCGGTCGCCGACGAAGTCGAAACCAAAGACGGCAGGCCGTGCTTTGTCGCCGGTGCGCTGGGACCCACCAATCGCACCGCGTCAATTTCTCCCGATGTCAACGATCCGGGTTTTCGCAACGTCACGTACGACGAGCTCGTCGTCACTTACACCGAGGCGATCCACGGTCTCGTGGAAGGCGGCGTCGATCTGCTGCTGGTCGAGACAATTTTCGACACGCTGAATGCGAAGGCCGCGCTGTTTGCGATCGATCAGTACTACGACGAGCACAACATCAGGCTGCCGGTGATCGTCTCCGGCACGATCACCGATGCGTCCGGCCGCACGCTGTCAGGGCAGACGACCGAGGCGTTCTGGAACTCGATGCGCCACGCGCAGCCGCTCGTGATCGGTTTGAATTGTGCGCTCGGCGCGCAGTTGATGCGGCCGTACATCGAAGAGCTGTCGCAGGTCGCCGATACGTTTGTTTCTGCGTATCCGAACGCCGGCCTGCCGAATCCTCTCGCGGAAACGGGCTACGACGAAACGCCGGCCTATACCGCGAGCTTGATCAGGGAGTTCGCGCAAAGCGGATTCGTGAATCTGGTCGGGGGCTGCTGCGGCACGACTCCCGCGCACATCAAGGCGATCGCCGACGCGGTGCGCGGCATCGCGCCGCGTAAAGTGCCCATGCTCGAGAAGCGCACGCGGTTGTCAGGCCTCGAGCCGCTCAACATCGGCGACGACTCGCTGTTCGTCAACGTCGGCGAGCGTACCAACGTCACGGGCTCGAAAGCGTTCGCGCGCCTGATCCTCGCCGGCGATTACGCGGCAGCGCTGTCGGTCGCGCGCCAGCAGGTGGAAAACGGCGCGCAGATGATAGACGTCAATATGGACGAGGCGATGCTCGACTCGAAGGCCGCAATGACGACCTTCCTGAAGCTGATCGCGGCCGAACCCGACATCTCGCGCGTGCCGGTCATGATCGACTCCTCCAAGTGGGAAGTCATCGAGGCGGGCCTGAAGTGCGTGCAGGGCAAGTGCGTGGTCAATTCGATCAGCATGAAGGAAGGCGAAGAGGAGTTCATCAAGCACGCGAAGCTCGCGCGCCGCTACGGCGCGGCGGTCGTCGTGATGGCGTTCGACAAGAAAGGCCAGGCCGACACGCTCGAGCGCCGCCGCGAGATCAGCAAGCGCTCGTACGACATCCTCGTCAACGACGTCGGCTTCCTGCCGGAAGACGTGATCATCGATCCGAACATTTTCGCGATCGCCACCGGCATCGAAGAGCACAGCAATTACGGCAAGGACTTCATCGCAGCCACGCGGTGGATCCGCGAGCACCTGCCGTACGCGAAAGTGAGCGGCGGGCTTT
This sequence comes from uncultured Streptomyces sp., assembly GCA_964510405.1. Taxonomy (GTDB): domain Bacteria; phylum Pseudomonadota; class Gammaproteobacteria; order Burkholderiales; family SG8-41; genus PALSA-1004. The sequence goes on from CAZEAX010000538.1 coordinate 2,276, forward strand.
CGAATATCTCGTTCTCGTTCCGCGGCAACGACGGCGTGCGCGAGGCGATCCACACCGCGTTCCTGTATCACGCGGTCAAGGCCGGCCTCACGATGGCGATCGTCAACGCCGGCCAGATCGGCGTCTACGACGAAATTCCGCAAGACCTGCTCGAGCACGTCGAAGACATCATCTTCAACCGCCGGCCCGACGCCGCCGAGCGCATGGTGAAGTTCGCCGAAACGGTCAAGACCGGCGGCAAGGCGCAGGTCGAAGACCTCGAGTGGCGCAAAGGCACGGTTGAAGAGCGGCTCACGCACGCGCTGGTGCGCGGCATCACGGATTTCGTGGTCGAAGACACCGAGGAAGCGCGCCAGAAAATGGAGCGCAATGGCGGGCGGCCGATCCAGGTGATCGAAGGACCGCTGATGGACGGCATGAACGTGGTCGGCGATCTCTTCGGCGCGGGCAAGATGTTTTTGCCGCAGGTGGTGAAGAGCGCGCGCGTGATGAAGCAGGCGGTTGCGCACCTGATTCCGTATATCGAGGCGGAAAAAGCCAAGTCGGGCGATTCGCGGCCCAAGGGCAAGATCGTGCTCGCGACCGTGAAGGGCGACGTGCATGACATCGGGAAAAATATCGTGGCGGTCGTGCTCCAGTGCAACAACTACGAAGTCGTCAATCTCGGCGTGATGGTGCCGTGGACCAGGATCGCGCAGGTCGCGCGCGACGAGAAATGCGACATCATCGGGCTGTCGGGGCTCATCACGCCCTCGCTCGAAGAGATGACGCACAACGCGCGCGAGATGGAGCGCGAAGGTTTCGACATTCCGCTGCTGGTCGGCGGGGCGACGACTTCGCGCACGCACACCGTCGTCAAGATCGCGCCCGGTTATCACGGCCCGGTGATCTGGGTGCCGGACGCGTCGCGCAGTGTCAGCGTCTGCAGCAATCTGCTGTCGGACGAATTGCGGGCGGGTTACCTCGCCGACGTGAAGGCGGAATACGCGCGCATCAAGACGCAGCACGAGAACAAGGCGGGGCCGGGCCCGATGCACACGCTTGCGGAAGC
>CAZEAX010000539.1:0-3319 GCA_964510405.1 uncultured Streptomyces sp.
GTCTGGAAATCCGGGAACCGCATTAACATACCCGTTCACCGTGATGACTTCTGCCACGGCGTGGAGGGAGCCGAGCACGGCTTTAAGTACCGAAAGCTGCGTCAGCGCGCATGCACGTGCGGCGGCATAGCCATCCTCGATGGTTCGGTCCTGGCCGGCCGTGCCAGTAACCGTTGCACGCGGCAACGGGCATCAGGCTTTCCATACGCTGCGCGGCCGCGTCCGGCGTAATGGTGCGATCAAGCCGTTGCCGGAACAGTTCGACGATGGTGAACGTGTTCGCGGACTGAGGGCTGATGCGGAGCACGTCGACGTTGAGCTGCAACAATTCGTCGAGTTCGCGCACCAGGTTGTAAGTTTGCGCCGATTGGGTCTGGATGCCGTTGAGGGTAAGAAACGGCCGGCCTTCGCGTGTCGCGAGCAGCAGGCCGTCGGGATGGTCGAGGCACCGGAATTCGCAACTGTCCTTGGACAGATCGTAGCGGCGCGCGGTGAAGCACCGCGCCGACAGCGCGAGCGGCAGGCGTCCGTAGCCGAAAATTTCGGTAGTCATTTCTGCCGGTCGCCGCAGTTGCAATGCGCGCAGGCTCTCGCGCGACAATTCGACCGGCATGACCCAGCGCCGCGCGCCCAATCCCGCCAGCAAGGCGAGCGTCTGCGGATTGTAGATATTCAGATGCGGGCCGGCGACGAACGGCGCTTTGCCGGCGAGCAGATGCACGGCGCCCGTGTCGTTGGCCTCGACCATGAAGTCGCCGTTGCCGGCGATCCTGCGCAGCGCCTTCAGATCGGACGCGGATTCGATCAAGGCCTGCGTCGACAGCACGACTTCCTTGCCGGCGGCGGCCAGCCGCCGCGCGAGTTCGAGCCAGTCGGCGTGGCGCAATTCGTGGCGGCGCGAGCAGACCGCTTCGCCGAGATAGACGATATCCACCGGCGCCGCCGCGGCCGCGTCGTAGAACTCGAACACCTGCTCGCGCGGCCAGTAGTACAGCAACGGTCCGAGCGCGAGTTTCATGGGCGCATCATTTCCACGGCCGGTGATACGCGCCGAGCGTCTGTTGTTGACCTTCGGACAGCTTCAGCAACGCCGCCGCCCACGCCGGTTTGACCGCGAAGCCCGCCGGATCGGCGCTGCACGCGTCGATGGCATCGCGCCATGCACGCGTCACCTGCGCGACGTAGGCGGGGCTGCGCTGCCGGCCCTCGATTTTTATGGCGGCTACACCGGCCGCCATCAGGTCCGGTATCAATTCGAGCGTATTCAAACTCGCCGGCTCTTCGATGGCGTAATAAGTCTCGCCGTCGACCGCAAAGCGTCCTTTGCACAAGGTCGGATAGGCGGCGTTTTCGCCCGCCGCGTAGCGGTCGATCAAAATGCCGTTCAGGCGCGATTCCAGTCCGGCGGGCGTAGGCTGCCAGCGCACCGCTTTGGCCGGCGAGCAGACGCCGCTGGTATTGGGTGATTCGCCGGTCGCATAAGACGATAACGCGCAACGCCCCTCGACCATCACGCACAGTCCGCCGAAGCCGAAAACTTCGATCTCGACCGGCGTGCCGGCGATGACCTGCCTGACCTGCGCGAGCGAGAGCACGCGCGGCAGCACCGCGCGCTTGATGTGGAAATGCTCGTGAAAAAAATTGATCGCCTCGTAATTGGTGGCGGAACCCTGCACCGAGAGATGCAGCCGGAGCTGCGGATGCGTGGTCGCCGCGTATTGCATGACTCCCGCATCGGCGACGATGACTGCGTCGAGTTCGAGTTCCGCCGCGCGGTCGACCGCGCGCTGCGCGCGCTCCCAGCCGGCAATTTGCGGAAACGTATTGAGCGCGAGAAACACCTGGCGTTTTCGCGCATGCGCGTAGCGCACGCCTTCGCGCGCGGCGGCGGGATCGAAATTCAGTCCGGGGAAATTGCGCGCATTGGTGTCGTCGCGAAAACCGATGTAAACGCAGTCGGCGCCGTTGTCAACCGCGGCCTTGAGCGCGGGCAGGCTGCCCGCGGGACACACCAGATCCATGATTTCCCAATACGCCAATAGCAACGCAGGCCCGGAGCCTTGCGGTCCGTGCCCATCAAGCGGCAATAATGCCCGCTGCGTGCAAGAACTCGTTGATGTGCGTCAAAGAAAAACGCGCAATCCGAACCAACTCAGTAAGCGATGCAGTTCTCGCACACCGTGCCGCGCACGTCTTTTTTGAGGTGGGCCGCGCGCAAATTCACGAATGCTTCGGAATTCCACGCGTCCATGAACGACACCTTGTTCAGATCGCCCATAGTCCAGTTCGCCGTCGCGTCGAAGCAGCACGCGGACAACCTGCCTTCCGCCGTTACGTGCCCTTCGGTGAATGCGGACCAGCAGGGCAGCGGTTCGCGCAGCGCGCCGATGCGTCCCTGGTTGCCCGCGGTGGGACGGTAGCCGAGCTCCGCCTCGCGCTGGGTGGCGAACGCGCCCATCGAATACAGCGGCAGCCAGTAGTGGGTGTCGACATAAGGCCGCACGCGCTCGTTGAGCAGAGCTTCCATTTTCACGAACTGCTCGCCGTCGTACTTGATGGACGACGCATAGAGCCCGGTCTGGTAGCCGCCGCGGCCGCGCACTTCATGCGCCGATTTGACGTTGTCGAGCGCGGTGTAGAAAAGCTTGCCCGCCACGCCCATGATTTTCTCGAACTGTTCCTCGTCGGCGGCATTGATCGACCACTTCAGCGAGTCGAGCCCCGCCTTCATGCATTCTTCCACCGCCTCGGGAAACGCCATCGAAGCGTTGGACGTCAGGAAGACGTAGGGCATCGCGAGCTCGCGCTTCAAATAGGCGATGCAGTCGACGAGCAGCCGCGGATTCATGAACGATTCGCCGAGATAGAAGACGCCGACTTCCTCGACGCCGGCTTCCCGCATCTCGCGCGTCACCCGCTTGAAGAGGCCGAAATCCATGTCCCACTTCGGCTGCACTTCGCGGTTGCGCAGCGCGCAAAAGCCGCAGCGGTAGTTGCAGCGAGGCGATATTTCAATCTTGACGCTTTTCGGCGCCGGCAGTTTCGCATGCAAATATTTTGGCGGAATCTGCGTGACGTTGTCGATGCGGTCGGTGATGGATCCCATGTATGGCCTTTCCGGTTCGCCGTGGAGTCGAGCTTCCCACGCTAATGCGGGCGGCGTCCGGCGGTATTGATGTGGGTCAAGAGCCGGCACATAAGGCGTGTTGTAATGTGCTTGGAACTCCGCAAACAGGGCGTAGTCAGGCTTATCATGGATATCCGGTTCCTCGGCGCGACGGGCACGGTTACTGGTTCAAAGTATCTTCTGGAAGCGGGC
>CAZEAX010000540.1:0-3315 GCA_964510405.1 uncultured Streptomyces sp.
CGCCTATTGGTACGGCGAACTCGCGCCGCAATAAGCGGATCGCATATCAACAGACCGGACGATCACCCGCAGACTTCGCGCAGGACCCGCAGAAAATTTCCGCCGACGATTTTGACGACCGTCGATTCGGCGATGCCGCAGCGCAGGAGCGCTGCCGTCAGGTTAGGCCACTTGTCCCAAGTTTCCATATCGACGACCTGCATGTTGGGATCGAAGCGGTCCTGCGGGCGCCAGCCGACCCAGTCGAAGCCCGCCGTCGGCTCGTTCACCATTTCGGCGGTCCAGCTGAGCGCGTTGTAATAAGGCTTGCCCCAATCGGTGCCGATGCCGACGTGGTCTGCGCCCGCGATGCCGAGCATGTGCTGAACGTGGTCGACCACGGTGTCGAGCGTCGCCCAGCCTGCGGGCTTGCCGAGCTTTTGCGCGCGGCCGTCGCCGGCGGGCGGCAACACGAACGGCGGCGGAATCGCGATGCCGATATAGCCTCCCTTGCCGGCGATCGTTTTTAGCACGTCATCGGGAAAACCGCGTGCGTGCCCGCTGAGCGCCCGTGCGACCGTGTGGCTCGCGATGATAGGCGCGGCGGACGCGGCCGCCGCATCGCGCGCCGTTTGCGCGCTCGCATGCGAGACATCCACCAGCATCCGGCACGCGTTCAGTTTCGCGACGAGCGCTTCGCCGAAGCGGCTGATGCCGCCGTCGTTCTTTTCGAGGCAGCCGTCGCCGAAGCGCGTGCGCAGGTTGTACGTCAACTGCATTGCGCGCAGTCCGCGGGCGTAGAGGTCGTCGACGCGTTCGAGCTTGTCGCCGACCGGCTCGGGACTCTGAATATTGAACAGCACCGCCAGGGTGCCGCGCTTGTATGCGTTTTCGATGTCGCCGGCGCTGGTCGCCTGCACGACTGCGCCGCCGAGAGCGTCGAGCATGCGCTGCGCGCGCGCGAATTCCGCGATCAGCGATTCGTAGGCGCTGTCGGGCGGCCCCGCGGCATACAGCGTCACGTTGCCGGCGGCAACGCCGGCGCGCTTCCAGTAGGCGAGGTAGGCATCGCGCGTCGCGGCGTCGCGCTCGCAATGCTCGATCAGATGGTTCGCGAGCGCGGCCTGGATCGCCGAGCGTTTTTTGCCCTGCGCCTGCATCTGCTTGCCGAGCTCGACCATTGCGGGGGTCACCACCCACTCGGCGATGAAGTGCGGCGTCATCGTGTCGATGACGATGTGATCGCGGTGTATCTCCTGTGCGCGAGCGAGCGCGTCGTTCGCGTTCATTGCGTCTGCACTCCGGCCGATTTGACGATGCGCGCGAATTTCGCGACATCGTTCTTGACGAGAGTGTTGAGTTGCTGCGGTGTCATCAGTATCGGATGGGCGCCCATTTCGGCGAAGCGTGCGCCTATTTCAGGCGTGTTCAGGACTTCATTGATCTCGCGATTGAGTTTCGCCACGACTTCGCGCGGCGTGCGGGCCGGCGCGAGGATGCCGACAATCGCCGCGTACTCGAAGCCGGGAAGCCCGGCTTCCGCGATCGTCGGCACGTCGGGCAGTTGCGGCATGCGCTTCATGTCGCCGACGCCGAGCGCGCGCAACGCGCCCTTGTTGATGTGGGGAAGCAGCACGGACACCGCGTCCACGGTCGATTGCACCTGGCCTGAAATCAGATCGCGCAGCGCGTCCGCCGTGCCCTTGTACGGCACGTGCACGATCTGGATACCCGCCATGCTCTTGAAGAGCTCTCCGCCCAGGTGGCTCGACGAGCCGACGCCGCCGGAGGCGAAATTGATCGCGCCGGGTTTGGCCCTGGCGAGTGCAATGAACTCGGTCACCGATTTCGCCGGCAGCGACGGATGAACGGCAAGCACATTGGTGATGCCGCAAATCATGGCAACGCCGTCGAAGTCCGCAATCGGGTCGAACGGCAGAGATTTGTAGAGCGACGCGTTGATCATGTGCGAACTCGAAATCACGGCGAGGGTATAGCCGTCGGGCAGCGCCTTCGCGACGATTGCCGTGCCGAGGCTGCCGCCCGCGCCGGTGCGGTTATCGACCACGACCTGCTGGCCCCAGCGGTCGGTGAGGCGCTGCGCGACGATGCGCGCGAAAAGATCGGTGGCGCCGCCCGCCGCGAACCCGACCACCATGCGGACAGGGCGCGCCGGATATTGATTTTGCGCTTCGGCCGCAAAGGCGCACGCTGCGAAACAAGCAGCAAGCGCGAGCAAACCCGATTGCACAGTACGCGAACAGGTCATCGAAAAGCCCTTCGTTTGTAACGATTAATATTAAAGTATCTGATCGAGAAACGCTTTGGTCCGCGCGTGCTGCGGATTCGAGAACAGTTCCGCCGGCTTGCCGTGCTCGACGATCACGCCGTGGTCGGTGAAGTAGACGTGCTCGGCGACTTCGCGCGCGAAGCCCATTTCGTGGGTGACGAGCACGCAGGTCAGGCCGTCGTTCACGAGTTCGCGGATCGTCACCAATACTTCCTTGACCGTCTCCGGGTCGAGCGCGGAAGTCACTTCGTCGAACAGCATCACTGACGGGCGCATCGCGAGCGAACGCGCGATTGCGACGCGCTGCTGCTGGCCGCCCGACAGTTCTCCCGGATAGTGGTTCTCCTTGCCGGCGAGGCGAACTTTCTTGAGCAGCGCATGCGCGCGCGCTTCGACTTCGCGCGGGTCCTGCTTCAGCACGTGCACCGGCGCCATCATGATGTTTTCCAGCGCCGTTTTATGCGGGAACAGATTGTACTGCTGAAATACCATCGACACATCTTTGCGCAGTGCAATTCGTTCCTGATCGGTTTTAATTTCGTGCACGTTGTGAGTGCCGATGCGGATGCTGCCGCGGTTTATGGTGGCAAGGCCGTTCAGGCAGCGCAGCAGCGTCGACTTGCCGGAACCCGACGGGCCGATGATGCACACGGCCTCGCCCTTGGCGATGTCGAACGAAATGCCTTTCAGCACTTCGGCATCGCCGAAAGATTTGTGAATGTCTTTTACTGAAATGTATGGTTCGGCGTTCAATTTTGCTCCGGTTCCCACGCGAGATGCGTTTGCCCCCATCCCGGCCTTCCCCCATCTCTAGCTCTTCCCCCGCAAGCGAGGGAAGAGAACGTTGAGCATTTTGCATTTGCAAAATGGGCGCTAGCAATGGCGGGGGAAGAGGTGTGAGTGAAAGCAGCGATCATACGTTCACCGCGTATTTCTTTTCCATCGCGACCGTCCAGCGCGCGATCGGGTAGCAGTAGGCGAAAAACAGCAACAGCACGAACGCGTAAAACGGCATCAGCAGTTCGGGCCGGTTTTCCGAGGAGAGC
>CAZEAX010000541.1:0-3291 GCA_964510405.1 uncultured Streptomyces sp.
GATTTCGTGCGGGACTTCGCGCCCGTGTCGCGCGTCGCGTTCGTGCCGAACATGCTGGTCGTCAATCCGGCGCAGACCCGCGCCGACAATCTCGCGGACTTCATCAGGTATGCGAAGGACACCAGCGGCAGGACGAAATTGAATTTCGGTTCGGCCGGCAACGGCACTTCGCATCACCTCGCGGCGGCGCTCTTCAACAGCATGCTCGGCGTCGAGATGGAACACGTTCCTTATAAAGGCGGCGCGCCGGCGGCCGGCGCTCTCTTGAGCGGCGACCAGATCCAGGTGCTGTTCGCGCCGCTGGTCGAAGTGCTCGCTTTCGTCCAGGCAGGCAAGTTGAAAGGGCTCGGCGTCACGACCAAGCAGCGTTCGTCGCTCTTTCCCGACATCCCCGCGATCGGCGAAGTTCTGCCCGGCTACGAGGTGGCGTTGTGGAACGGCGTTCTTGCGCCCGCGAATACGCCGGCCGATATCGTCGCGAAACTGAATGCATCGATCGTGAAGGCGCTGGGTCAGGCGGACATCAAGCAGCGGCTCGCCGAGCAGGGCTCGGACCCCGCGGGCAATTCGCCCGCCGAGTTCAGGCAGTTCATCGCGGCCGAAGTCGACAAATGGGCGACGATCGTGAAAATATCCGGCGCGAAGGTGGATTAGCAGTTTTTCCGGGCGGCAGGCCGGGCGCGTTGCCGTCGAATCCCGCCAATGTTCAATCGAGCGGCTCGACCTTCACGATGGACGCGCCGTGGTTGCTGCCGATCCACAGCGTGCCCGGGTTCGTCGACTCGTCGAGGAACACGCGGCGGATATTCGTCGGGCGCGGCAGCATGTATTCGACGTACTGGCCGCTCTTGATGTCGAGCCGCGACACGCGGTCGGTGAGCATGGAGCCCGTCCACGCTTCGCCGTTGCGGCCCGCCACCGCGTCGTACGGCGCGCTCCACGGCGTCGGCACCTTGTATTCAGTGATGCGCTCGGTTTTCGGGTCGAACACGGCGATCGCGTTGCCCTGATATTCGCCGAACCACAGGCGGCCCTCGTGGTCGACGCGGCCGCGCCGCGGGCGCGAGTCCGGCGTCGGCGTGAGGTAGATCGTCATCGCTTTGGTCTTGGCGTCGAGCTTGATGATGTTGCCCGCTGCGAAGTCGAGCAGGTAGGCATTGTTCTGCGCGTCCGAGTGGATGCCGTAGGTGCCGATGCGGCGGCCCGTGCGCGGGTCGGTGAAATTGCCGAGGTTCTCCATCTGGTTGGTCGCGAGGTCGAGCCGGTAGATATTGCTGCCGTCGGAATTCTTGATCCACACCTTGTTGTCGCTGTGCGTGCCGGTCAGCGCGATATGGCCGAGCTGTCCGGCGTCGGTGTCCCACGCCTTGGGCGTCTGCCACAACTCGAATTTTTCAGTTTTCCTGTCGAACTTCGCGATCGCGCTCTGGTACATCACGCCGATCCACGGGTTGTCGTCGCGGTCGAACTCGAGATCGAGCATGCCTTCCGACCAGCCCGGCTTGACCACGGGGACCGGATACTGGGTGACTTTGCCGCTCCCGGGGTCCATCTTGCCGAGGAACATCTGGCCGAAATCGGAGTACCACACGTTGCCCGCGCGATCGAGCATCACGTCGTGCGGCTGGATCAGCGGGTTCGGCAGATCGTATTCGGTGATGATCACGCGCGTGGATTTGCCGGTGAGCCGCGGCAGCGTCTTGAGAGGGAACGACCACGTCTGCTGCTGGCTCAGGTTGATGCTCGCGAGCCACTCCGCGGTCTTGCGGCCGTTGCCGCCGCGCTCGACGTTGCGCACGGCGCTGCCGGCGAGCCGCTGCGGCTTCAACGGCGTGCTGCCGGGATAATAGCCGGCCATGCGCTGGAAGATCTGCATGAAGCCGTCGGCGTCGTAGCTCGACTTCATGATGCGTTCGTACGTGTGGCAGCCGTTGCAGTTGAGCAGGAAGCGCTTCTGTTCCTCCGTGCCCGGCATGCTCATCAGCCACTCCGCGTTGGTGAGTTGCGCGGCAAGGTTCTTCACCTTCTTCAGCTTGACGTCGGCCTGCGCGCCGCCGCCGGCGGCGACGTCCGCAGCGGGCGCGCCGTCGAGCTCGTAGCCGGCGGCGCGCGCTTTCAGGGTGTAGCGGCCGGGCTCCAGCCGCGCGGCCGGGAACGCGTAGCGCCCCTGCGCGTCGCTCACCACGCTCACGCTGATCGTCGCGCCGTCTTTCGTCGCGGTGACGACCACACCTTCCATCCGGCCTTCTTCGGCCGAACTGACCAGCCCGCTCAGCGCGGCGGACGCCTGCGCGTGCGCGTGCGTCGCGCACAAAACTAAAGCTGCAGCGAATGCGATGCGGCGGATAACGGCGTTCATCGGTCTCTCCCCCCAGTGCCGGATGGCCGGGCGCTATGGTTGTAATTCCCGGCGATGCGGTTAGTGTAGCGCGGGCGGGGCGGCTTGTGGTGCGCGGGGAATTTCGCCGCGGGCGGCGGATCGCGGCCGGCTAGGCACCCGGCGTGCCGGCGCATATCATTCCGGCAGCACTTGATGGAGAACCTCATGTCGGGTCGTGTCCGGTTTTTGTCCGCGCGCGCATGCCGCGCGCTCGCCGTCGCGGGCGTCGCGCTGTGCCTGACCGGCGCGTCGTTCGCGCAGGGTTATCCGCAGAAGTACGTGAAGATGCTGGTGGGCTGGCCGCCGGGCGGCACGGTCGATTTGATCGGCCGGGTCGTCGCGCAACTGCTGACGGAAAAACTGCACCAGCAGTTCATCGTCGAAAACCGTCCGGGCTCGAGCGGCATGCTCGTCGACCAGCTCGTCATGGCGGCGGCGCCCGACGGCTACATTCTGCAGACCGCGGGCAGCACGCACGCGACGAACCCGAGCCTCTACGCTGACGCGAAATACGACCCCGTCAAGGATTTCACGCCGATCGCGCTGGTGGCGTCGACGCCGTACGTGCTGGTGGTCGATCCGAAGCTGCCGGTCAAGTCCGTCGCCGACTTCAGGGAGTGGGCGAAGAAGCAGCCCGCCGCGGTCAACTTCGGTTCGGCGGGCAGCGGCAGCCGCCAGCATCTCGCCGCGGTGATGCTCATGAATTCGATCGGTGCGAAAATGATCCACATTCCGTACAAGGGCAGCATGCCCGCGGTGACGGACGTGATCGGCGGCCAGCTGTGGTGGCCGCTGCGCCACTCCCTCTAGTACGACCCGGAGAAGCCGACGCCCGGCGGCCAGCTGCCGCCGCTGCGGTTGATGCCGATCGCGATCGGCGCCGGCATCGCCGCCGGGCGCTACGACGGCTC
>CAZEAX010000542.1:0-3288 GCA_964510405.1 uncultured Streptomyces sp.
CGATCACGTGATCGCAGCCATTGAGGCGCGCGACCGCCGCCTTGTCCGCGCTGCGAAAACTGGGGCTGCATTTTAACATCTCTTCGTAACTGCCCTGCGCCGCCACTTTGCCATTTCCCAGTTCCACAATGATGTCGCAGTGCCTAACGGTAGTGAGCCGGTGGGCTATGAGCAGGATGGTGAGATCGCGGTCGAGCCCTTCGATGGCATCCATCACGGACTGCTCCGTGGCGTTGTCGAGCGCGCTGGTTGCTTCGTCGAACACCAGCACGCTGGCTTGCTTGTAAAGCGCGCGGGCAATGCCGACCCGCTGGCGTTGGCCGCCGGAGAGACGGACACCGCGTTCTCCCACCAATGCGTCGTAGCCCTCGGCGCTGCTGTCAATGAAGTCGGCAATCTGCGCCTGACGCGCCGCCTGTCGTACCCGGTCCATGTCGATAAGTTCGCGCGGGACACCGAAGGCGATGTTTTCGGCAAGCGTGGTATCCGCCAGGTAAATGCTTTGCGGCACGTGGGCGATCGTCCGTTGCCACGCGCGCAGCCGGGTGCCGGTGATCGGTTGATCGTCGACGAGAAGTTCGCCCCCGGTGGGTAACAGCAATCCCATCAGCAGATCCAGCGCAGTGCTCTTGCCGCTGCCGGTGGTGCCGACAAAACCGATCCGGGCGCCCTTGGGGATGGTCAGGTCAAAGCCGTCCAGCACCCAGGGACCGTCGGCGAGATAACGGAAGCGCACGGCGTCAAAGCGTATGGCGCGCTGAAAGGGAAGCGGCGGCGGGGCGGGCAGCAATATATCCGCCGGCAGCGGCTGGTCGAGCAATTCAATGGCATCGGCAAGGGAGGCGTGATTGCCTAGTATGCCCGTCCACGCACCGAAAATTTGTTGCAAGGCGGGCAACAGGCGTTGCGCGCCAATTGCCATTGCACCGAGCGCCGGCAGGGCTGCGGCAACCCCTCCGGGCTGGCGGCTCAAGCCGTAAGCCAGGGCGGCGATCAGCACTATCCCCAGCGCTTCCATCGCGTAACGCGGGCTTTGGCTGATAAAGGTGATGTTGCCCTGTGCGCGGCGCAACGGGTAATCGGCACGGCGATAGATGTCGCAGTATGCGGGCTGTGTTCCATCCAGCAACACATCGCGAATGCCGCCCAATCCCTCCTGCAGTGCTTTAAGGACTTGAGGATGTTCGTAGGCGATGCGTTGGCTGTTGAGGTACAACCGCCGGCGCGAAAACCAGGTGATCAGCCCGTAGCTGGCGCCGAACCCCAGCGTTGCCACCAATGCAACGAACGGATCGATGGCCATCAACGCCAGCGTTATGGTCACCAGCAAAAAGGCCGAGCTGATCAGCGTCTGCAAATACAGCAGCACCCCGACGGTGCCGCCCACTTTGCCGACGATGCCGCTGATCACCTCGCTGCTGTTGCGGCTCACATGCACCCAGTAAGGCTGGTAGAGGGTGCGTCGATATACTTCATTGCTGAGGCTCGCACCGCTGGCATACGCGAACCGGGTGCTGGCCCACAGAAAAAGAATGCGAATTGCGCCTGCCGCTATGGCCGTCGCGATAAAAGCGATGGTAAGTGGCAGTACCAATTGATCGGCCGACGTTATGCCCACGGCCCGCGCCGCGTCGGCGACGACCGGATTGTTAAGTACCCGGTCGGGCGTAATGAGTATGGCGAGGAATTGCAATACGGCGCCCAGGCTGACAACTTCCGCGAACGCGCTCACGAGCATCAAGCCGAGCAGCAGCAGGAACTGGCGCTGACGGCGCCTGCCGAGATGCTCCCACAGGCGCACCAGCAGGTCCGGCAGGCCTCCCCGGACGAGGGTCACTGATTGACCTCTTTTCTCAGCGCCTCTATCTCGCGCTGCAGCGTTTCGTATTCGTTCATTTTCGCTTTCAGGAAGCGCTGCGTGGAATGCAGTTTTTCGGCCGCCCCTCTCGGCGTAAGCAGATACATATAGGCTTTTTTGTTCTGGTTATTTTTGAAATTGTTCGCCTTGATCAGGCCTTTTTCGATCAGCGCCTGCAGGCAATAATTCGTTTTGCCGACGCTGATTCCAAGTTCGAGCGCCAAAGCGCGCTGGCTGATCTGCGGATCGACCTCCAGTTTTTTCAGGATCTTGTAGCGGTATTCGTCGGACAGCATGGGGCCAAAGCTTGTGTTCAGTCGTTGAACAGATGCCATTTAACCGCAAAAAGCGGTCGCTGACAAGTTTCGCGCCGACGCGAAATTGCTCGCTCCCGGCAAGCGCTATGCCGGTTTTCTTTATCGATGCATATCCAGCGTTTGAATCACGCCGGCGCTCCCGGCTTTTGCAGGCGGACTTGCAGAGGCCGGATCAGGCGAGGAGGTCCAGCAGGTATTTGCCGTATCCGGTTTTGTCGAGTTTCTTCGCGAGCGCCGTCAATTGGTCTGCGCGAATGTAGCCCATGCGGTAGGCGATTTCTTCCGGACACGCAATTTTGAGCCCTTGCCGCTTTTCGATGGTTTGAATGAAATGCGCGGCTTCGAGCAGCGAGTCGGGCGTCCCGGTGTCAAGCCAGGCGCGTCCGCGGCCCATCATTTGCACGTGCAGATTGCCGCTGTTCATATATTGCTTGAGCAGGTCGACGATTTCGAGCTCGCCGCGGGCCGACGGTTTGAGCGATTTGGCGATCGCCGGCGCGTTGTTATCGCAGAAATAAAGTCCGGGAATGGCGAACCGGGACTTGGGTTGCGCCGGCTTTTCTTCAAGGCTCACGGCCTTTCCTGCGGCATCGAATTCGATCACGCCATATCGTTGCGGTTCGGTGACCTGATAGGCGAATATCGTGGCCCCCCCTCTCGGCGCCGTGGCAACCTGCAAATCCTGCGCCAGATCGTGTCCGAAAAAAAGGTTGTCGCCGAGTACCAGCGCACAGTTGTCGGAACCGATGAATTGCTCGCCGATAATGAAGGCCTCGGCGAGGCCGCGCGGCGCATCCTGCACCGCGTACGAGAAATCGAGGCCCCATTGCGCGCCGTCTCCGAGCAAGCGTTCGAAGCGGGGCGTGTCGTCAGGTGTCGAGACGATCAGCATGTCGCGGATTCCAGCCAGCATCAGCGTGGTGATCGGATAGTAGATCATCGGCTTGTCGTAGACGGGCAAGAGCTGTTTCGAAACCGTCTGCGTGATCGGATACAGGCGCGTGCCGGAGCCGCCGGCGAGAATGATGCCTTTCATCGTTTGTCCCTCGCCTGATAGTTGGTTTCCAGCCACTTGCTGTATTCGCCGCTCATTGCGCGGCCGGTCCACTGCGC
>CAZEAX010000543.1:0-3286 GCA_964510405.1 uncultured Streptomyces sp.
CGACTTTCCAGATCGAGGACATGCCCGACACGCCGCAGCCGCGCATGACCGGCTGTCATCAGCCGTGCGAAGTAGTGACCGGCACCGAAATTCCGGTCGCGTGGTTCGCCTACGGTCTGCGCGTAATCGACATCTCGAACCCGCACTCGCTGAAGGAGGTAGCCTATTACATGCCCGACGTGCCCGAGGGGTCCGAGCGCGTGCAGAGCAACGACGTCACGGTGGACAATCGCGGCCTGATTTATCTGCTCGACCGCGTGCGCGGTCTTTCCATTCTCGAACGCACATGACTACACCCAAACGCAAAGTCAAAATGGCGGTGCAGGCGCCGAGTTTCCGGCCGACCGTCGCGGGCAATCATTACGCGGTGGCGACGGGCCATTATCTCGCCACGGCGGCGGCGATGCGGATACTCGACGGCGGCGGCAATGCGGTCGATGCGGGCGTCACCGCCGCGATGGCATTGCCGTTGCTGCAACCCGACATGGTGAGCTTCGCGGGAGTTGCGCCGACACTTATTTATCTCGCAAAGGAAAAGCGAGTGGTAAGTCTTGCCGGCCTCGGCTACTGGCCGGCAGCGACCGACGTCGGCCGCTTGATCAAAGAAGGCAACGGTGAACATGTGCCCGAAGGGCTTTTGCGCACCGTGATGCCGGCGGCGCCGGCGACGCATATCGAAGCGTTGCGCCGCTACGGCACGATTTCGTTCGAGCAGGCGGCAACCGCAGCGATGGAAATCGCGCGCGACGGCTTTGCAGTGTACCCGCTGCTCGCGAGCAATATCGAATACGTCGCCGGGCAGTTCGCGCGCTGGCCCGACAATGCGCGCATCTATCTGCCCGGCGGCAAGCCGCCGCAGGTCGGCGACGTGCTGAAGCAGGAAGATCTCGGGCGTACGATATTCCGCATGATAGAAGCGGAGCGCGCAACGCGCGGCGACCGCGACAAGAAGCTGCGCGCCGTGCACGACTATTTTTACTGCGGCGCGATCGCTGACACGATCGCCGACTATCACAAGCGCAACAACGGTTTCGTGACGAAAGACGACCTCGCGGGCTTCGAAGTGCCGGTCGAGGAAAGCATCCGCGTCGACTACCGCGGATTTGAGGTGCACAGCTGCGACGTATGGTGCCAGGGCGTCGTGCTGCTCGAGACGCTGAAAATCCTCGAAGGTTACGATTTGAAAGCGCTCGGGCACAATTCGATCGCCTATCTGCACGTGGTTGACCAGGCGCTGAATCTCGCGTTCGCCGACCGCGAGGCTTACTCGGGCGATCCGAAATTCGTCAAGGTGCCGCGCGCCGGTCTGCTTGCGGATGCGTACGCCGCTAAGCAGCGCGCGCGCATCGACATGCAGCGCGCATTTCCGGCGCTGCCCGATCCCGGCTATCCGGACGGCGCACCGGCACCGTATCTCCTGCACGCGCGCGCGAAAGACGACGCACGCGCCGATAAGCGAGCGCTGCAGCCGGGCACGATTTACGGCTGCGTGATGGACCGCGAAGGCAACGGCTACTCGGCCACGCTTTCGGATCCGCAGTACGATACGCCGATCATTCCGGGGCTTGGCTTCGCGCCGTCGGGACGCGGTTGCCAATCGCGGCTGACGCCCGGACATCCGAGCGTCGTAGCACCCGGCAAACGTCCACGCCTCACGCCGAACCCGTCGCTTGCATTCAAGGACGGCAAACTCTTCATGGTGTTCGGCACACCGGGCGGCGACGTGCAGTCGCAGGCGATGCTGCAGGTGTTCCTCAATATCGCGGAATTCGGCATGCCGGTGCAGCAGGCGATCGAAATGTCGCGCATTTCGAGCTCGAGCTTTCCGAATTCGTTCGCGCCGCACGGTTATCTGCCGGGCCGGCTCAACGTCGAAAACACATTGCCGCAAGCGACCGTCGAAGCGCTGCGCGCGCTTGGTCACGACATCGACGTGTGGCCGCACTTTCCCGGGCAGAACGGCGGCGTGTGCGCGATCATGCAGCATCCGCAGACGGGGCAGCGGCACGCCGGCGCCGATCCGCGGCGCGAAGCGTACGCGGCTGCATGGTGACGAAGCGCGCGGCAAGTGCCGCACTTCTGATTGCAAGTTGTACGTTGGCAACCTCTGCACTCGCGCAATCGGCTGGCTATCCGCAACGGCCGATCCGCCTTATCGTGCCGTTCGCGCCGGGCGGCGGCCTCGAAATCACGGCGCGCAGCATCGGGCAGAAGCTCACCGAGAAACGCGGGCAGGCTATCGTGATCGACAACCGGCCTGGTGCGGCGACCATCGTCGGCAGCGAGATTGCGTCGAAAGCGAGCCCCGACGGTTACACGCTGTTGATGATTACCACCACGTTTGCGATCAATCCGACTTTGTACGGCAAGCTGCCGTACGATCCCAACCGCGATTTCGCGCCGGTGACCCAGATCACCAGCGTGCCCAACATCCTGGTGGTAAATCCATCCATTCCCGCGCACAGCGTGCGCGAACTGATTGCATTGGCGAAGGCGAAGCCCGGGCAACTCAATTACGCTTCGGCGGGCAGCGGCACGTCGCCCCACCTCGCGGCGGAATTGTTCAAGACCATGGCGGGCATCGACATGACGCATGTTCCCTATAAAGGGATCCCGCCGGCGGTCACCGACGTGATCGCCGGCCGTGTCGCCATGCTGATGACGACGACGATCTCGGCGGCGCCGCACGTAAAATCGGGACGCCTGCGCGCGCTGGCGATCACAAGTCCGAAGCGACTCGCGGCGATGCCCGACGTGCCCGCGATCGGCGAGACCGTGCCGGGCTACGAGGCCGACGCATTTCAGGGCATGATCGCGCCGGCGGGCGTGCCGAAGGAGATCGTGCGCCAGCTGGCCGACGATATCGCGACTATCGTCAAGCTGCCCGACATACGCGAGCGCGTTACCGCCGACGGCGCCGAACCGATAGGCAGCACGCCCGAGGCGTTTGCCGCTTTCCTCAAAAAGGAAATGCTAAAATGGGGCAAAGTCGTGAAAGAGTCGGGCGCGCGGCCGGATTGATCGCGTAGCGCCTCGGCATCCACCGCAGTGTCTCGACGCGCAAAGCAGGAACCGCGCGATCGTCAACAATTTACCGGGAGTGGCAACGAATGGCATCTGGCGTATTCGATGACGCGCTGATCAAGCATCTGTGGTCGAGCGATGAGTTCAGGCAGATATTCAGCGATGCGAACCGCGTGCAAAAGTGGTACGACTTCGAGGCGGCGCTGGCGCAGGAGCAGGCCGATCTCGGCATCATTCCGCGCGCCGCGGCGCAGGAAATCTC
>CAZEAX010000544.1:0-3258 GCA_964510405.1 uncultured Streptomyces sp.
GCGGCAGGCGCGTCAGGTACTGCACCGGCGACACGTCGAGCAGGAAAAGCGAAATTGCGCCGCCGCCGACCAGGCCCATGATGTCGGCGAAAAAAGTGAGCAGAGGCAGCGTGATGACGAGCGCTATGATGCGCGGCACCACCAGCACCTGCATGGGCTCGATGCCCATCACTTTGAGCGCGTCGACTTCCTCGCGCGTCTGCATGACGCCGATTTCGGCGGTGAACGCGGAGCCCGAGCGGCCGGCCACCATGATCGATGTGATCAGCACGGCCATTTCGCGCAATACCGACACCGCCACGAGGTTGATGGTGTAGTCCTCGCCGCCGAAGGGACGCAGCTGGGCGACACCCTGGTAGCCGATGACGATCGCTATCATGATGGCCATCAGGCCGATAATGGGCAGCGCCTGGATGCCGGTTTCCGTGATATGCCGCGAGATCGCCGCGGGGCGCAGGCAACCCGGATGCAGCAGCGAGCAGACCGTCCAGTTCGCCGCGCGGCCGATGAAGGTCGTGAGATCGATCGCCTCGCGGCGGAAATCGTGCGAGCCTTTGCCGAGCTGGACGACGAGCTGACACCAGCGCGGAGTGGATTCGACTTGCGGGATCGGTTTCAAATCGAGCCCGCAGATGAGATCGAGCAGCGACTTGTGCTCGGCGCGTATGCCGGCGAGTTTCACGCCCTTGTCCTGGAGGCCGCACAGGAACAGCGCGCCCGGCGTGTCGAGACTATCGAGCTTCGCGATATTCAGCGTACGCGATTGCCCGTGCCTGGACCATTTCTTGAGGGCGCTGCGCGCTTCGTCGAGCGTGGTTATTTCAAGCGCGCCCGCGAGGGCAAGGCTGTCGCCATCGCCGCTGACGGCCAGCGCCGGAGGCGATGCGTCTGCGGATGCTTGCTGCGGGTTTGCAGGCACACTGGTCACGGTTGGTCCACGGTTCCACGAGTTCAGAATGCATTGAGAAAATAAGCTTCGATAGTTTCCCGGGGCGGCACGGGTGTCATCGTATTGCGATGAAGATAGGCGAAAGCGCGGGCGCACTCTGTACGCTGTCACACATTGATGCGGAATCGCGCCCGCGCCCGCGAAGGGCGGAGCGGAAAGCCGGCAGCCGGCAAACGGTCGAACCGGCGGCGTCAGGTCAATTCAGGCGGCGCAACCGTACGGGCTGCGCGAAACCGGCGCGACATGCGGCGCATGCAGACGTTGCGCGGTGCTGTGCGGACGGAGCAGGCGATCGTATTCCCGCTTGACGACCGCATAGCATTCGCACGCCCGCGCTTCGGTGCCGGGTCGATCGAGCACGGCAATATGGCCGCGGGTGTAGTGGATCAATCGCGCCTCCTGCAAATGCCGGGCGGCCTCGGTGATGCCCTCGCGGCGCACGCCCAGCATGGCGGCGATCGTCTGCTGCGTCATCGCCAGCTCGTTCGAGGGCAGCCGGTCGATGCACGCCAGGATCCAGCGGCACAGCTGCTGTTCGAGCGTATGGTGCCGGTTGCACGCGGCGGTCTGCCCGGCTTGCGCGATCAGCAGTTGGGTGTAGCGCAGCAGCAATTGCAGCAGCGGACCGGCATGCCCGCGCTCGCCTTGAAGCAGATCGGCGCGCATTCGATAAGCGTAGCCGCTGCTCAGCACCACCGCCTGGCTCAACGCGCTTACGCCGCCCAGGAACGAGGCGACGCCGATCACGCCTTCATTGCCCGTGACCGCGAATGCCGCCGACGGGCCGGCGTGCGTCAGGCAGTAGCGCGAAACGATGCCGGCGGTAAGGAAATACAGGTGATTTTCCCGGTCGCCGGCGCCGTGCACCGTCCATCCCTGCGGCAGGGCAACGAGTTCCAATGCGGGCAGCAGCCGCTGATAATTTTCGGACGGCAATGCCGCAAGCAGACGATTTTGCGCCGGCGCATGGCCGGCGATTACCGGGCGTTGAATTTCTGCGGAGGCGAAACGCCTCTGCGGAGGCGGCTGGAGCGATGGCCGTACCAACATGATGCCTCCCTGGAAACGGCAATGGGCGAGCGGAAATATGCCGATTGAATATACCCGCCCGCTTGTCGCCCCGGTTGACGTGGATCAACCTTTATGTTCGATAGCGAACATATCGGACCGGCGAAATACCGGCAATCCGGTCGCGGGGCGCCAGCAACCGACACAATATTGAAATACTTTACATGCGGGCCGTTGCACGAGCGCGCGCCGCCCGTTTTGGCGGTATGCCCTTCCGCCGGGTTCGTTGATCACGATCAATCTTTTATGTTGCGTGGCGTACAGAGCGCCGCGGCCGGAAGGAATCTAATACTCCTAACGCAGGTGCGGAAGCAGTCGCGCCGGCAACGCGGTTTTGTCAGGGAAAGCAAGGGCGCGCTTCGGTCAGTCGCAAGCGGCAATCTGCCAGGCGCTTTTTGGTAACGGAGTTCGGAAGAAAAGGAATCGACATGAAAACCATGCACAGGTATGCGGTCGGTGCGCTTAGCGCAGCGTTGCTGCTCGGCTTGAGCGGCTGCGGCGAGATGTCGACGCGCGACAAAGACACGGCGATCGGCGCCGGAATCGGCGCGGTTGGCGGCGCAGTGCTTACGGGCGGCAGCGCGGTCGGAACGGTCGGCGGCGCGGCGGTCGGCGGCGTCATCGGCCACGAAGTCGGCAAAGACAAGCAGTAATTTACCGGGAGAATTGCCATGCTGTACACCTTAGCTGTTGTTCTGACTATCTTGTGGCTGCTGGGCCTGGTCAGCTCTTACACCATGGGCGGCTTCATTCACGTTCTGCTGGTGGTCGCGATCGTCGTCGTCCTGCTCAGACTCATCGGCGGCGGCGGGCGCGGCACCGCGTAAGCGTCAGCCTGTTCCACACAACCGGAGCATCAACGTGTTGCAATACGCCGTGGCATTATTGGGGATTGCCGTAGTCGCCGAGGCGCTGGGCCTCGGCGGGATTCCCGCGCCGGCCGTGCAGGCGGAAAATACTCTGTTGATCGTGCTGCTGGTCGTACTCATCGCGGTGGTGCTTGCAAAGTTTGTCCGGCGCCACGGCTTGCCGGACCTGGACAACAAGGGAGGGAATCAAAATGATGAATATGGGATATAACGGCATCTGGGGCCTGCTGGTACTCGCGGGCGATATCTGGGCGATCATCAATATCGTGCAAAGCTCCGCCTCCAACGAGAAGAAAGCGCTCTGGGTGATCATAGTGGTGGTGCTGCCGCTGATCGGCCTGATCCTCTGGTATTTCCTCGGACCGCGCGACG
>CAZEAX010000545.1:0-3256 GCA_964510405.1 uncultured Streptomyces sp.
AAAGCACGCCGAGCCGGGCGGTGGTGCAAAGCGCGGGCAGCGGCTATCGCCTCAAGGCGAGCGTGCTGAAAAGGGAATTCGCACTGGGCGGCGCGCTGCAGCATCTGGCGCTGTGTTACACCCAGGCGCTGATCACGCAGATGGCGCAGACCGCGGTGTGCAACCGGCATCACGCGCTCGACCAGCAACTGTGCCGCTGGCTGTTGCTGAGCATGGACCGCCTGAGCGGTGACGAACTCGTGATGACGCAGGAACTGATCGCGAACATGCTGGGCGTGCGCCGCGAGGGCGTGACCGAGGCCGCCGGAAAATTGCAGGCAGATGGGTTGATCCAGTACAGCCGCGGTCACATCAAGATCCTGGATCGCGCGGGACTGGAAAAGCGCACTTGCGAGTGCTACGCGGTGGTCAAAAAAGAGATCGACCGCTTGCTGCCATACGAAAAGCACATTCGGCCCAATACGCGATAACCGGCCGCCGGGCGCGGTCGCGCGCACCGGGACATTGCGGTCTTAACGGTGCGTGATGTCCCAGCGGCGGTTGCGCGCGAAGAAATCCTCGAGGTCGTGCGCGGCCCGTTCCTGCGAGAGCCCGTAACGCGCCTGAATTTTTCCGGCATGCAACTCGCGCGCGCCGGCGTCTTCCATGCGCGGATCGTTGACGAGCCTGCCCCAGCCTTGCCTGACCGTACCCGTAAACTGTTTGCAGATTCCTGCGTAGCGTTCCCGGTTCATCCCGATCTCCTGTAGTTATCGCAGCAACACGTCGAACCGGACGCCTTGCGCATCTGCGCAATGACCGTGTCCGGCAAGGCGTTCGACCCGCCCATTCACCTGCTTTAAATGTTCCTCGCCGCCGCACGGACGGTCTGTGCGGTAACGCACGCCAGGCGCACCTTAAAGGGCCCGCGCGCGCTTGCCGCGGCTGCCGGGTGACCGGCGGGGGGCGACGCGCCGGACACGTTTGCGCCGAGCAGCCGCTATGTGCGCCACCGTACAGCACTACTTGCCGCGGGGGATTATCGTTCGCCCATTGATGACATCCGGCGGATCGGGTGCGGTCGATTGTTTGCGAGATAGCAGGCGTCATAAACGGCGGGGCGGCCCAGGATTTTCGATCATGGTTTGTGCCCGTGCCAAATAGATAACAGGAGTAACAGTCATGATTGCAACTAGAACACTGGCATTTGCCGGCGCAGCAATGCTGCTTCCCGCATTGGCAATGGCGCAAGTAAACAGCACTAACCAGGGTTATCTGGTCAACGGTCCGGACTTCAGCGTCGTGACGGCCGTGGGCGGTACGGTATGCGTGCGTACCAGCGACTGGACACCCGCGCGCGCGGCCGCTGCCAAGGCGTGCCAGCAGTGCACGCCCGACCTGTGTCCGAAACCGGTGGCAGTGGCACAAGCCGCGCCGGTCCGCCCCGCGCCCGAAGCTACACCGCCCGCCAGGAATGCGCCGGAGAAACTGCTGCCGCAGAAAATCAACTTCTCGGCCGATGCGCTGTTCGACTTCGACAAGGCCGTGCTCAAACCCGAAGGCAAGACGATGCTCGACGAACTTGCGCGCACATTGCAGGGCGCCAAGTATGAAGTCATCATGGCGACCGGTCATACGGACCGCTTCGGCAGCGTCGCTTACAATCAGAAGCTGTCGGAACGCCGCGCGAATGCCGTCAAGGATTACCTGACGAGCAAGGAAATTCCGGCGAATAAAGTCAGCGTGGATGGCAAAGGCAAGACGCAACCCGTCACCAAACCCGACGATTGCAAAGGCCCGAAGAGCGCCAAGGTCATCGCCTGTCTGCAGCCGGACCGCCGCGTCGATGTCGAAGTGACGGGCAGCAAATAAACGAACGTCTGTTCGCTTCTGGCAGTGCCCGCCCGCCGCGCGACCTTACCGGTCCGCGGCGGTTTCACGTGTATTCCCGGATGCGCAGCCGGCTTAATGTCAATCGCATACCCCGTATATGTTCGCTATCGTACAGTGCATCCGGCGGTGCCGGGCTAAAGTTTGCGAGCGCGCAATGTCGGTCGAATGTCACCGACGGTGGGCGATTCAAGGGGCGGCATCGCGGAAAAACGGGTGCGGAGGGGGCGCTATGACAGCTGGCAAAATTAAGGTGGGCGACGTGAAAATTCTGTGGATTTTCGCACTGGTGGGTTTATTGTCGATGGCGGCCTACGGCCGCATTTCGACGGTACTCTTCGATAGAGGCGTGGCGCAGGCAGAAATGCCGGTGTCACCGTCCCGCGCAATGCCGCCGGTTGGCGCGGTCGCACTCGGTGCGCAATCGGGTGCGGCGCGAAATCCCGCTCCACCACAGCCGGCGGCGGTGACGGGATCGTCCAATGACGCCGGTCCGGCGGCGGCGGATTTTCTCGTTTATCTGCATTTGCATGAAACGCGCGACGCGGACTTCCCGCAGATTTCGACGCGTGCGAACGCGTGTCCGGGCTGAGTCGCCGAATTCGCCGTTGTGCCCGAATTATGTACGATACCGTACAGAAATATCCGCTGGGAAAGCGGATATTGCCAGTTCATCCCCCGCCAATTGTTTCTACTTCCTCTATCGATTGGCGGCTTGCGGCCCCCGGTTCCGTTCAGTCCGGGGGCTGTTTTTTTGCCCGCCCGCCGCCGCCCAAGATTTTTGGTCCAAGCGTGCGCCAGCGCACGGTGCATTTTTGCAGCGGGACGATAATTGATTCAGCGATCAGGAACCGGCAATTTACGCGTTCCGGCGATCGGGCGAATTCAACCGGGGTCGGGTTTCATGCGAAATAATGCGATTGCAGTGCTGCTCACGTGCATCGGGCTGGTCGGAACGGTGCCGCCAGCCGGTGCGCAGATTTTCTCGGCGACACGTGCGGTCATTGCAATTGTGGCGAATGACCTTTTCGTCGGCGAGGCCGAAGGCCACCTGAGCGGCGCCGGTACGCTGACAATTCATTCGCAGAAAAATCCCGCACTAACCTGTGGCGGTCAGTTTGCGTCGAGCCCCGAACTCGGCGGCGCCGGACAACTGCAGTGCAGTGACGGCAGCGTAGCGACATTTCAGTTCACGCGCCTCACTACGTTCACCGGCTACGGTACGGGCAGTTTCGGCCGCGCCGTGATGACTTTCGTATACGGCCTCGGGTATGCAGACGCCGTGCCCTACCTGAGCCTGCCTCAGGGCAAGAAGCTGATACACAACGGCGTCGAACTGGCGCTGAGCGATATTTAGCGACGAACGCGCGGTTCACCCCGATTTTCA
>CAZEAX010000546.1:0-3250 GCA_964510405.1 uncultured Streptomyces sp.
CGTGTTGCCATTCGAGGCCAAGCTTGAACCTTGCATTGGCGCGGTCGAGCACCGCGAGCGTTGCCTGTGTGATTTCGGGGCCGATGCCGTCGCCCGGCAATACCAGAATCTTCAATGCTTTCTCCTGTCGAGGGTGTCTGTCGCGCGATGCGGCGGAATATCGCGCGAGTGTATCATGCCGGTCTCGGAGCATTCAGGAAGTACGGGTGGCCGAAGAGCTAAGGCAACTGGATATATTCCGGGATCGTCGCGCGACCGGAATCGATCCGGAGACCGTCACGCAGGATTTCGGGGCTGGGCGTAAAATAGCTTGGCTTGTCCGCTGCACGGTCCTTTGGCAACCTGATGCGTCACTGGGTGCCCTGACTAAAACCAGGATTTGAGATTGACATGGATGCCAGTGAAATTCTGATCGAACCCGCCGAGCTGGAGACCGCGCTCTCCACGGGCACGGTATTGATCGACGCGCGCAAAGCCGGCGAATTCAAAAAAGGGCATATTCCCGGCGCGATGCCGTTGTCCACGTACGATATGCTGGTCGGCAACAGCTCGCTGGAAAGCATGCGCACGTTCGCGCAGTCGGTCGCCGACCGCTTCAGTTCGGTCGGCGTGCGCATGGACCGGCCGGTCGTCGTCTATGACGAGCAAACCGGCATGCGCGCGGCGCGCGAATTGTGGATGCTCGAATTCATCGGCCACCGCAAGGCGCGCATGCTGCACGGCGGCCTCGCGCAATGGATGGCCGAAGGCGGGCCGGTGCTCGCGGACACCGACATCGCCACGGTGCGGCCGACGAAAATCCAGGTATCCATCGCTTCCGGATGCAACGCGCCGATCGACGAAGTCGGCCGGCGCGCCGGGTCCTGGAATTTTTACGTGGTGGACGTGCGCAACGACCTCGAATGGGCCGGTAAGGACGATACGCCGTGTTGCAAGCGTCGCGGTCATGTACCAAACGCTATCCACATCGAGTGGACCCGGTTTCTGGAGAATGGACGTTTCAAGTCGCCGGAAAAGATCCTTGCGCTGCTCGAGCAGCACGGCATCAATCCGCGACACGAAATAGCCGTTTACTGCCATCGGGGCGCGCGTTCAGCCAATACCTACTTCGCACTGAAGTACGCGGGCTTGCCGGGTGCGCGAAATTTCATCGGCTCGTGGCACGAATGGTCGGCGCGCGCCGACCTGCCGGTCGAAGCGGGTTAGTTCATTCCGGCTTGATGCTGGCCTGTTTGATGATCGGATTCCACTTGCGGTCTTCGGCGCGAATGAACGCTGCGAACTCCACCGGCGTGTCGGGCGCGGCGTCGATGCCGCGTTGCTTCAGGGCGTCCGCGACATCAGGTGACTTCAGCGCCGCGGTCATTTCGCGATTGATGCGATCGATTGCGGGCTTCGGCGTTTTGGCTGGTGCGAGCAATCCATACCAGTTGGTGGCGGCATAGCCCGGCACACCCGCTTCCGCGACCGTCGGCACGTCCGGCACCGCGTCCGCGCGTTTGGTGCCGGTAACCGCGAGGCCGCGTGCTTTGCCGCCCTGCACGTGCGGCACGCCCGTGGATATCACCGCGAAAAACATCGGCACGTGACCCGCGAGCAAATCGGTGATCGCCGGTCCGCCGCCTTTATACGGAATGTGCGACAGTTTGACGCCCGCCATCGACTCGAGCAGCACGGCGGCGAGATGTCCCGGGCTGCCGATGCCGGAGGTTGCGTAATTGAGCTGACCGGGTTTGGCCCTGGCGAGCGCAATCATTTCCTTCAACGATTTCGCCGGCATCGTCGGATGCGTGATGATGATGTTCTGCAGAGTAACCGTCAGGCCGACCGGCGCGAAGTTCTTGAACGGATCGTACGGAACTTTCTGGATCGCCGGGCTGATGATCAGCATGCCGATGTGGCCAAGCAGTATCGTATGGCCGTCCGGTTCGGCATGCGCGGTAAGTTCGCCGGCAATGATGCCGTTGGCACCCGGACGATTGTCGATGATCACCTGCTGGCCGAGTGACGCGGACATGCGCGGCTGGATGATGCGCGCGACCAGATCGGTCGCGCCACCTGGCGGAAAGCCCACGATCATGCGCACGGGCTTGGCGGGGAAATCGGCCGCCCCGGCAGAGCATGCGATCGCGCACAACGCGACCAATCCGCGAGTTCTTGCGCGCATTATTCCGCTTTGGCGCCCGACGCTTTGACGACCTTGCCCCACTTGGCGATTTCCGATTTGATATAAGTCGCAAACTCCTGTTGCGTGGTCGGCGATGCGTCAAGGCCCTGGCGGAACAATTGGTCCTTGACCGCCGGCGTGTTGAGTATTTTCACGATCTCGCGGTTCAGCCGGTCGACGATCGCACGAGGCGTTTTTGTCGGCACGAGGATTCCGTACCAGTTGTTCGCTTCATAGCCGGGAACGCCTGCTTCCGCGATTGTCGGCAGATCGGGCAGCAGTGCCGTGCGTTTTGCCATCGTGACGCCGAGCGCGCGGATCTTGCCGTTCTTGATTTGCGGTACCGCGGTTTCTGCGGTCGCGAACACCATTTGAATCTCGCCGCTCAGCAGTGCGATCATCGCCGGCGCGCCGCCCTTGTACGGGACGTGAATCATGTTCGTTCCCGCCAGGCTGTCGAACAGCACGCCCGCAAGATGACCGGCGCCGCCGATGCCGGACGAGCCGTAAGTCAATTTACCCGGCTGCGATTTGGCGAGCGCAATCAGTTCGCGCACGTTCTTGACGGCTACCGACGGGTGAACCGCGAGCACGTTCGTCGAAGAGACCGCGAGGGTGACCGGTTCGAAATCCCGCACGGGATCGAACGGCAGGCTTTTGTAGAGACTCGGGTTGATCGCGAGTGCTGCAATCGTTCCCATCAGGACCGTATATCCATCGGGCGGCGACTTGGCCGCGATATCGGTTGCGATATTGCCCGCCGCGCCGGCGCGGTTGTCGACCACGACCTGCTGCCCCAGCGCTTCCGACAATGGCTGCGCGATAATGCGCGCGGTCGTGTCGGTGCCGCCGCCCGCCGCGAAGCCGACGAGCAGGCGTACCGGCTTGTCCGGATATTGCGCGGCCTGCGCGACAGGCATCGTAGCGGCAACTGAGAGCGAAAGTGCAATTGATTTAACGGCGGTGAACTTCATCGGGACTTTCTCGGTTTGTGGTTTCGACTATTATACCGGTCGCGCCGCGGTGACAGAACGCGGCCACCCAAAAAAAAAAAAGTAGAGTGGCAAAGAAAAGTGCATTTAA
>CAZEAX010000547.1:0-3250 GCA_964510405.1 uncultured Streptomyces sp.
CCAGGCTACCCGGTCAGGCTACTCGCTAGCCTTGTTCACGACAATGCCGGCCGCACCGGGGCAGTCGCAAACACCCGCGCCGGCGGGACGGCCCGGCCTGCGGGCGCCCGCGAATCCGCGCCTGTAAGCCTGCCGTAAGGCTGATGCGCGAACATGACCATGCAGTCGCAACAGACCGCAGACCGAGGAGCATTGCCATCATGACCAGACTTATTGCCGGCTTTTACTCATTTCTCATCGCATTTTCAGCCTTCGCCGAAGACGTCAAAGACGCGCCGATTCCGGAACACACCGATGTCGTGGGCATCACGATATTCTTCGTTCTTTTCATCGGCTTGTGCGTCGGATTTTTCGGCTACATGTGGTGGCGGCACAAGAACAACAAGGAAGACAAGTAAGCAGCCGTTCGCGCGGCGCCCGTCGCCGCTGTGTGCGTCCTGAAAAGGATCGTCACTCCCGCGCAGGCGGGAGTCCGGGAACAGTTGTGCGGCTAATGCCTTCCGGATACCCGCGCATGACGCGATGCTTACTTCATGCGGTAGCGCGCGACAGCTTCCCTGTTCCATGCGAGCCCGTTGCCGGGTCGCGCCGGTATCACCGCATTGCCATCGACGATGGCGAGCGGCTCTTCGACGATCGCGCGGGCCCAGTCCACATATTCGAGCCAGTGCGCGGTAGGCGTCACCGCCAGCAGATGCGCGCTCACTTCCGGAAACAGATGCGATGACATCGGCACCGCGCGCGTTGCCGCGAGCGCGGCGGCAGCACGCCAACCAGTAACGCCACCGATGCGCTCGAGATCCGGCATCACGTAATCGCACGCCCGCATTTCCAGCGCCTCCGCCATCGCGGGCGGCTCGGAAAAATTCTCGCCGAGCTGAATCGGTGTCGCAAGCTCGCGCGCAAGCGTTGCCGCGCCGCGATAATCGTCGTGGCGTACCGGTTCCTCGATCCAGTAGACGCCTTCGTCGTCGAGCGCGCGTCCGCGCCGCAACGCTTCATCGACAGTCAGCGCCTGGTTGAAATCGACCATGATCCTGATTGCGGCCGGCACGCGCCGCTTTACCGCGTGCAGCGCCGCGATATCTTCCTCCAGCGTCGGATACCCCAAGCGCAGTTTCACCGCACTGAATCCGCCCGCGAGCAACTGCTCCGCTTCGTCCGCGAGCGCGGCCGCCGGCATCAAGCCGAGGCCGCAACTGTTGTAAGCGGGTATCGGCCGCCGCGTGCCGCCGAGGAATTCGACCAGCGGCACGTTCGCCGCAATCGCGAGCGCGTCCCAGCACGCGGTATCGAAGGCGGACATCGCCATGCGCACGATGCCCTGCACGCCGATCAGGCGAAAGCGCTTCGCGAGCAACGCCCATAATTTGTCCGGCGCGATGCGCTCGCCTTTGACGGCCGCTTCGACGGCGGTCAGCAGGCTGACGATCGCCGGCGCCGCGGCCGGCACGTAACAAAACAGATAAGTGCGCCCGGTGATGCCTTCCTCGGTATCGACGTCGACCAGCAGCAGCGGCGCCGCGCGGACCGCCGCGGCGCTCGTGCCCAGCACGTAGCGCAGCGGCACTTCGACTGCGACCGCGCGGATCGCGCGGACCGTTGGTTCGCTCATGCCGCGGGCGAACGGCCTTCCGCATACAACGCGAGGATGTCCCACACCGCGCGGTTGCACGGGGTCGGCACGCCGACCGCGGCGCCCAGCGTGACGACGCCGCCCGACAGCCATTCGACTTCGAGCGGATTGCCGCGCTCGAGATCGTGATGCATCGACGACGTCATGGTGGCCGGCACGCTGTCGCCGAACGCGAGGCGATCGTCCGCGTAATCCGCCGGCAGCTTGACGCCGTGCGCGCGCCCGACCGCGACGACCTCCCTGAAAAGCTCGTGCAGGAAGGCGCGTGCGCGCGGGTTCGTGCGGATCGGGCCTATCGTCGAGCGCATCGTCGTGGTGGTGCCCGACAGGCCGACCAGGAATGTGTACTTCTCCCACAGCGTGCGCTGGATATCGCCGGAAATTTCCGCCTTGATTCCCGCAGCGAGCAGCGCTTTCAGCAACGCGTTCGCGCGCGCGGACTTTTTGCCGTCGTATTCGCCGAACACCACGCGCTGCATTGCGCCCACCTGCAATATCACGCCCGGCCGCGCGACGTGCGTCGCCACATAGGCAACGCCGCCCATGACTTGTCCGGCGGGATAGTGCTTGCGCAGAATGTCGTCCTTGATCACGCCGTTTTGCAGCGACAACAACGCCGTGTGCGGACCGACGATCGATTTGACGGCGCGCGCGGCGGCGGCGGTGTCTTTTAGCTTGACCGCGATGATGACCACGTCGGCAATGCCGATCGTCGCGGGGTCATCGGTCACGTTGACTTTCGCGACGTGGATGTCGCCCTGCTCCTTGTTCTCTATAGTCAGGCCGTGCCCGCGCATCGCGGCAAGATGCGCGCCGCGCGCGACAAAGTGCACGTCGTATCCCGCATCCGCCAGCCGTCCGCCGTAGAAACCGCCGACGCCGCCCGATCCCATGATCGCAATTTT
This sequence comes from uncultured Streptomyces sp., assembly GCA_964510405.1. Classification (GTDB taxonomy): domain Bacteria; phylum Pseudomonadota; class Gammaproteobacteria; order Burkholderiales; family SG8-41; genus PALSA-1004. The sequence goes on from CAZEAX010000547.1 coordinate 2,542, forward strand.
CATTTACAGACCCTTTTTAAAACTTGGCCACAGAGAGCACGGAGTTAAAAACAAACGAAAGCCCGTTCGGCCTTGATCTTTCTCTGTGCCCTCCGTGCCCTCTGTGTCCTCGGTGGCTGCATTGTCCTGTCCTAAAGCTTTCCAGCCAGCACTTCCGCGACGTGCAGCACTTGAGTTTTCGTATCGCCTTTGCGGCGCAGGCGGCCTTCGATATTGAGCATGCAGCCCAGGTCGCCGAGCACGATCGCGTCGGCGCCGGTTGCGAGCGCGTTCTCGCATTTGTTGTCGGCGATGCGCGCCGAGATGTCGCCGAACTTGACGGCGAACGTGCCGCCGAAGCCGCAGCACGCCTCCGCTTCGTTCATCTCGATCAACTTCAGTCCGCCGACTTTCGCGAGCAGCGCACGCGGCTGCGCTTTCACGCCCATTTCGCGCAGACCCGAGCACGAATCGTGATAAGTGATCGTGCCCTCGAATTTCGCATCGATGCGATCGAGCTTCGCGATGTTGAGCAGGAAATCCGTCAACTCGTAGGTCTTGGCGCAAAGTTTTTCTGCGCGCGCGAGCTCGGCCGGCCGGTCCGCGAACAAATCCGGATAGTGCGTGCGTATCATCCCCGCGCACGAGCCCGACGGCGCAACCACGTAATCGCAGGCTTCGAATTCGGCGAGCACTTTGCGCGCGAGCGCCAGCGCGGCCGTCCGGTCGC
>CAZEAX010000548.1:0-3243 GCA_964510405.1 uncultured Streptomyces sp.
GAACCGGCGGATGGCGCGGCCGGACTGCTGGTTGACGCCGGCAAGGCGCTGCCTTTCATCGACAAGCTGGTATTTACGCTCGAAAAGGAAGGCATTCCGCGCTGGAACAAGTTTCTGCAGGGTTACTATGATTCCTCGGGGATCGCCTCGGACACGTTCGATCAGGCGGTGCGCTTTGGCGCGGGCGGCGAAGCCGCGGTCAGCGATTCAATGCGCGCGCAGGGAATCCAGCTGTCGACTTCGGTTGCGGTGTCCACGTACTACATGGGTTTCAACATGCTCGACGCCGTGGTAGGCGGCGCCGACGAAAAAAGCCGCGAGCGCGCGCGCAAGCTGCGGCAGGCGATATCCATCGCGATCGATTACGAAGAATACATTTCAATTTTCCAGAACGGGCGCGGAATTCCCGCACAGGGGCCGCTGCCGCCGGGAATTTTCGGCATGCGCGACGGCAAGGAAGGCATCAACCCGGTGGTGTATACGTGGGACGGCGAGCCGCGCCGCCGGCCGCTCGAAGCGGCCAGAAAGCTGCTCGCCGAGGCGGGCTATCCGAACGGGCTCGATGCGAAGACGGGGGCGCCGCTGGTGCTGTATTTTGATGTCACCGCCCGCGGCGCCGAGGCCAAGTCGATGCTCGACTGGTACAAATCCCAGTTCGCCAGGATCAACGTGCAGCTCGAGGTGCGGCCGACCGATTACAACCGGTTTCAGGACAAAATCCGCAAAGGCAACGCCCAGATTTTCGAGTGGGGCTGGCACGCGGATTATCCGGACCCGGAGAATTTCATGTTCCTGCTGGTCGGCGCGCAAAGCAAGGTCAAATCGCAGGGCGAGAACGCGTCGAACTACGCGAACGCTGATTTTGACCGCCTGTTCGAGCAGATGAAAAACATGCCCAACTCACCCGAACGCCAGCGGCTCATCGACCGCATGCTCGACGTGCTGCGCGTTGATGCGCCCTGGCTGTGGGGTTTCCATCCGAAGGATTACGTGCTCTATCACGCGTGGTACGGCAACGTGAAGCCGAATCAAATCGCCTACAACACGGTCAAGTACCATCGTCTGGATCCCGATCTGCGCGAGCGGCAGCGCCGCGCATGGAACCATCCCGTGTGGTGGCCGTTCGTCGCGGGCCTGCTCGGATTGATTGCATTGACGCTGCCGGCGATTGCCATGTGGCGCCGGCGCGAACGCGGGACGGCGCGGTCGTGACTGCCTATATCCTGCGCCGGCTCCTGTTCGCGATACCGATCCTGCTCGGGGTCAACGTGATCACGTTCGCGCTGTTTTTTCTCGTCAACACGCCGGACGATATGGCGCGCATGCAACTCGGCGCCAAACGCGTGACGCCCGAAGCGATATCCAACTGGAAACACGAGCGCGGCTACGACAAACCGTTGCTTTATAACGCCGCGGCGCCGGGAGCCGGCAAGCTCACCGATACGATTTTCTACGAGAAGTCGCTGCGCATGTTCGTGTTCGATTTCGGACGCGCCGACGACGGCCGGGATATCGCGCGCGAAATCCGGCTGCGCGTGGGGCCCAGCCTCGCGGTGGCGGTGCCGGTGTTCGCGGTCGGCCTGCTGATTTATGTCACGTTTGCACTGGGTGTCGCGTTCTTTCGCGCGACGTACCTCGACTTCTGGGGGGTGGTCCTGTGCGTGGTCGCCATGTCGATATCGAGCATGTTCTACATCATCGGCGGCCAGTTCCTGATCGGCAAGTTGTGGCACCTGGTGCCGATCTCCGGCTTTACCGGCGGCCCCGACGCGTTGCGCTTCCTGGTTTTGCCGGTCGTCGTCAGCATAGTGGCGGGGCTCGGCGGCAGCGTGCGGCTGTACCGCACGTTTTTTCTCGAGGAGATCAGCCGCGATTACGTGCGCACCGCGCGCGCCAAGGGCCTGTCGGAGGTCACGGTGCTCTTCCGTCACGTGCTCAAGAACGCGCTGATCCCGATACTCACGGGCGTAGTCGTCGCGATACCGCTGCTGTTCATCGGCGGCCTGATCACCGAATCGTTTTTCGGCATTCCCGGTCTCGGCAGCTACACCATAGATGCGATCGGCTCGCAGGATTTCGCCGTCGTGCGTTCGATGGTTTTCATCGGTTCGCTGCTTTATATCATAGGCCTCTTGATGACCGACATCTCGTACACGCTGGTCGACCCGCGCGTGAGGTTTTCGTGATGGACTTCCAGGTGACCGTGCTGTCGACCGACTGGCTGGTCTACGTGCTGGTCGCGGTGATCGTTGCGACGATCGCTTACATTCGCGGCCGGCCGCAACTGCGTGCGCCGTGGCGGCGCGTCGCGCAATCCAAAAGCGGCATGATCGGACTGACGGTGCTGTTGGCCTTCGTCGTAATCGGGTTGCTCGATTCGGCGCATTTCCGGCCGCGGCTCGCGACGGCTGACGCCAATGCCAAACCGGCGTATGCCGGCGACGTGTTGAGCGTGCTCGACGTGGCGCTCGAATCGCTGCGAACGAAACGGGAAAAAACCTACTCGGCGCCGCTGGCAACCCGACTCTACGCCAAGGAGACGATAGAGCTGCCGGGCGGCGGACAGGTGCGTGATTTTCCGCGGCTTAAATACGGCGGCGCCGGTCTTAAGGACCCGGTCCAGGAACGGGCGACGGACATCGCGCAGACTGCCTCAGCGGGTGTGGCCGGCGGCGTCGCGGTGTGGCTGCTGTGTGCGCTTTTCATCGTGTTCCTGGCGGCGCGCGGCGATGGCGCGCCGCTTAAGCGCGCATGGCAGAATCTGTGGCGCGGCGAAACGGACGTGCCGTGGCAAGCGGTCTTGCTCACGTTGCTCGCGTTCTGCGTGGTCGCCGGCGCCGCCGTCGCGCTGGCCGCCAAGTATCACGTGCTCGGCACCGACAAGGTGGGGCAGGATGTGTTGTACCAGTCGCTGAAGAGCATCCGCACCGGGCTCGTGATCGGCACCCTGACGACGCTGGTGATGCTGCCATTCGCGATTGCGCTCGGGATCGCCGCCGGCTATCTCGGCGGCTGGATCGACGACGTCATCCAATATGCGTACACCACGCTTAATTCCATTCCCGGCGTGTTGCTGATCGCGGCTTCGGTGCTGATGATGCAGGTCTACATCGACGGTCATCCCGAGCTTTTCCCGACCGCCGCGCAACGGGCCGATCTGCGCCTGCTTTTTCTGTGCGTCATACTCGGCATCACGAGCTGGACCGGCCTGTGCCGGCTGCTGCGCGGAGAAGCCCTGAAATT